>NZ_JBXWSF010000118.1:0-8362 GCF_059613285.1 Ruegeria sp. BHSB058
AGGCCGTGGTGCACCGGCAGGCGGCGTTGGCGACCTCGCGCCTGATCCGCTGCGCCCCGGCCCAAAGTGGAAAGACATTCGGATGAAGATGATCGAAAAACTGGGGTTGGCCGCCCTGCACCGGATGGATCCGGAAGCGGCGCACGGGCTGTCCATAAGAGCCCTGAAGATGGGGCTGGCGCCCGCGCTGGGGCCTGTGACTTCACCCCGGTTGCGTACCACCGTCGCCGGTCTTGACCTGCCGAACCCTGTTGGGCTGGCGGCCGGGTTCGACAAGAACGGCGAGGTCCTGGGGCCGCTTTCGCGCGCCGGGTTCGGGTTTATCGAGGTCGGCGCTGTCACCCCGCGCCCGCAACCCGGCAACCCCAAACCACGACTCTTCCGGCTAAGCGAGGATCGCGCGGCAATCAACCGGTTCGGTTTCAACAATGACGGCATGGAGGTCATGGCCAAGCGGCTGGCGGGCCGTCCCAAAGATGCGGTGATCGGTCTGAACCTCGGCGCCAACAAGGACAGCGACGACCGGCCTAGCGATTTCGCCAAGGTGCTGGCTCATTGCGCCGAATACCTTGATTTCGCCACGGTCAACGTCTCGTCCCCCAATACAGAAAAGCTGCGTGATTTGCAGGGCAAGGCGGCATTGGGCACGCTGCTGTCCGGTGTGATCGAAACCCGCGACGGCCTGCCGCAGCGTTTGCCGGTGTTTCTGAAGATCGCGCCGGACCTGACAGACGACGAATTACAGGACATTGCCGATGTGGCGCGCGAAACCGGAGTGGATGGGGTGATTGCCACCAACACCACCCTGTCGCGCGATGGTTTGCGAAGTGTCCACAAGGGCGAGGCAGGCGGCTTGTCGGGTGCGCCCTTGTTCGAAAAATCCACGCGGGTTCTGGCTCGTCTCAGCCAATTGACCGAAGGCAGCCTGCCGCTGATCGGGGTTGGTGGCATCAGCACCGCCGAACAGGCCTATGCCAAGATCTGCGCGGGTGCCTCGGCGGTTCAATTCTATACCGCGATGGTTTATGGCGGTTTGTCGCTGGCCGCCGATATAGCGCACGGGCTGGACGACTTGCTGAAGCGCGACGGGTTAGACACTGTGGCGCAGGCTGTGGGCAGCAAAAGAGAGGACTGGCTGTGATCGAATATTGGCACAATCCCCGTTGTTCGAAATCCCGCGCGGGACTGGCGCTTTTGCAAGAGCGCGGCGCAACGATCACCGTGCGCAAGTACCTAGAGGATGCTCCCAGCCTTGAGGAGTTGAAGGCGGCCCAAGCCGCGCTGGGGCTTCGCGCGGTAGAGATGATGCGCACCGGCGAGAAGGTGTTCAAGGAGCTTGAGCTGTCGAAAACGGACGCAGATGAGGTTCTGCTGGCCGCTATGGCCGCCCATCCGATCCTGATCGAACGCCCCATCGCGTTGTGTAACGGCAAGGCCGCGATCGGTCGCCCGCCCGAGGCTTTGCTGGACCTTACCTAGGTCGACCTGGAGCCCGGCGGGTCCCATCGCACAAGCTCTGTCGGTTTTTTTTGCTCGTCGCGGTCACAAACAGTGCTCCTGTTTCGTCATAAAGGCGAAGGGAGACATCTATGACAAAATCCATCCTCATCGGATTGGCGGCCTATTTCTTGCTGTTGGCCGCCGGTCTGGTCATTGCACCTGCTGAATTCTATCGCTCGGTTCCTGGCGTCTCGTCCACCGGGCCTTTCAACGACCATTTTGCCCGGGATATCGGCTTTGCTTTTTTCGTCAGCGCGACCGGTCTGTTTCTTGGCGCGCGCCGTGGCGACCGGACGCTCGTAGTGCTTGGCGCGGCATTCCCATCCTTGCATGCCGCATTTCACGTCGCCTCATGGGGCCACCATGCATCGCCTGACAGCGCCACGGTTTTGTTCGACATAGCTGCCAATACCATTCCCGCCGCCGTCGCCCTGGCCCTCGCACTGCGCCTCAAGGAGGTTCCGGCATGATCAGAGCTATCCTGAACAGGATGTTGAACAAGTTCGAAAAGGACAATGACTATGACGCCAGCTATATGCGGCAGGTCGCGGAAGTTTGGCCCGGTGCTGCACTTCGCTACTTCGGCCTGTCATTGTTCAGCGGAATGACAGGACCCGCCCCGCAAATCTGGGCCGGTGCGCTGTTGGCATCGACGCTGGACGGCGATTGCGGGCCTTGCGCGCAGCTTGTCGCAGGTTTTGCCCTGAAATCGGGCGTACCGTCCGATCACATTGCGGCATGCCTGTCACGCAACTTTGACGCCGCGGGCGAAGCTGGTCTAGGGTTCCGTTTTGCCGAAGCCGTGATCGCCGACTTGCCCGAGGCGGACGACCTGCGACTGGAAATCAGCAAGCGACATGGCGAAAGGGCGGTGATTGCGGCGACTTATGCCGCAGCGTCCGGCCGGGTCTACCCGGTCATGAAACGGGGGTTGGGCCACGGGCAGACGTGCCAGAAAATCTCACTCGGCAAGACACTGCATCCTGTAATACGGTCGGCCCGATGACAAAGACACGACTTGACCGGTTCGAACAGGAACGCCCGCGCCTGATGGCGCTGGCCTACCGGATGCTGGGCGAACGCGCCGCGGCCGAAGACGTCGTGCAGGAGGTCTGGCTGCGCTGGTCCGACATCACAGGCGACACCATCGGCAATCCTGCCGGCTGGCTGCACACCACGACGATGCGGTTGGCCATTGATGCGCTGCGGTCGGCCCGGCACCGGCGCGAGGTCTATGTCGGACCGTGGTTGCCTGAACCGCTGGTGCGCGATGCGAGCGCCAGCAGCGAAGACCATCTGTCTCTGGCACAGGATTGCGAACTGGCGTTGCTATGGGCGATGGAGCGGCTGACCCCCGAGGAGCGCGCGGCATTCGTGCTGAAACAGGTCTTTGACGCCGACTACGAAGAACTGGCACAGGTCCTGGACAAATCCGAGGCAGCCTGCCGTCAACTGGTCAGCCGCGCCGGGAAAAAGGTGAAATCGGCAGGGCCGAGGTTTAAGGTCGAGCCACAAGAAACGGCCACGATGCTGGCCCGGTTTTCCCAGGCTGTCGCGGCGCAGGATCGCGCCACGGTCTTATCGCTGATGTCCGCCGATGTCACCGCAATCAGCGATGGCGGCGGCAAAGTGCGCGCCGCGTTCCGCCCATTGGCGGGCCGGGACGAAGTGGCGCAGGTATTGCTGTCGATCGCATCGAAACAGGTCGGGCGTGTCGATGTCAGGACGGTCAGGGCCAACGGCGCGCCTGCACTGGCGGTTCTGGACGGCGGCGCAGATGACATGGTGTTTACGCTGACGGTCAATCGGGACGGGCTGATCGACTGGATCTATATCATGCGAAACCCCGAGAAATTGCCGCACCGGCCACCACTGCCGGGCGTCGCGCATTGACCCGGCCGTTCACCACAATTCGGGTTTGTGCAGCGCCGGCACGCATTGGGATGGCCCTGACAGGGGCGTCGCATCTTTTGACGACAACGGCTGTCCCAGCCAGCCATGCGGATGGTTCAATTTCAGCGGGGCCTTTGCAAAATCCTCGGTGATCTGCTGAAAACCGACCCGGGAATAGTAACCGGGATCGCCGTAGGTTGTGACATAGTCGACGCCGCTGAGGCGCAACTGATCCAGCCCATGCGCGATCAACTGTTGGCCGATGCCTTTCTGTTGCTGGTCCGTCCTGACCGCCACGGGGGACAGAATGAACACTACCCGTGAATCCTGCGCATAGTGCAGCCGTGAAAAGCAGATGCAGCCAACCAGCGCCTCGCCCGCATAGGCGGAGAATACATAAAGGTCGTTCTTGGGAGTTGTTGCCAGTAGTTCGGCAACCAACGCACCGATGATCCGGCCCTCCCCTTCCCCCTCCGAGGCGGTGAAGGTGTCCTGAAACAGCGTGGCAATCTGCTGTTCCCGCCCGTTGTAACCGGATATGAATCTCATCCCGTTTGTTCCTTCCCTGACATCCGTGTGTCTGTGTGTCGGACAGTCATGCCACCTGCGCCTCCAGCCGCGGATAGCGCAGGCCCAGCGTCAGACCGCGGGCGATGTTAAGCACCATCAGCGCCGCCCAGAGTCCGTGGTTGCCGAGCGTGGGCACCAGAAGAAACAACGCCAGAACGTAGATGATGACCGACTGGATCATTGCGATTCTCATGTCGCGAGTCCATGTCGCGCCGATATAAATGCCATCGAACATCCAACTGGCGACGCCCAGAACCGGTGCCAGCGCCGCCCAGATCAGATAGTCACGCGCGCCCAGACGCACGTCGGGTGACGTGGTCATGATGTCGATAATCAGCGGACCCGCAACAAAGAACACTGCTCCCAATACGAGCGCGCCGCCCACCCCCCATTGCGAGGCGATGATCCCGGCACGTCGCAGCTGATAGCGATCCTTTGCGCCAACAGCACTGCCCACCAGCGCCTCGGCGGAAAAAGCAAAACCGTCAAGCGCAAAGGCGGTGATTTCCAGAAACTGCAGCAACACCTGATTGGCGGCGAGGTTGACGTCGCCCAGATCAGCGCCGACGAACAGAAAAGTGGTGAACGCCCCGGTCAGCAATACCGAGCGCACCATGATGTCGGCATTCACCTGCAACATGCGGCGCAGGCGGGTGGCGTCAAAGATGCGGGCCCAGTCGTGCCACTGTTCACCGGCGAAAGCCTCGCGGCACAGGCACAAGCCCAGCGCGAGGCCGGTCCATTCGGCGATCAGGGTCGCGGTGGCGACGCCTTCAACCCCCCAGCCCAGCCCCAGAACGAACCAAAGGTCTAGCGCAATGTTGAGACCATTCATCCAGATTTGCAGAACGAAGACACCGCGCGTTTTCTCGATGGCGATCAGCCAGCCGGTGACGGCATAAAGCGCGATGGTGGCGGGCGCGCCCCAGATGCGAATCTCCAGATAGGTGCGGGTCAGCGCCTCGACCTCGGCGCTGGCAGGGGCCAGTGCGAAAGCGCCCCAGAACAAAGCCGCTTGCGCAACGATGATAACCAGCCCCGCCGCGAAGGCCAGAAGCAGGCCGCGCATCAGCAGCGCACCGGTCTCGGCCATGTCGCCCAATCCGCGCGCTTGCGCGGCAAGGCCGGTGGTGCCCATGCGCAAAAAGCCGAACACCCAATAGATCGTGGCGAGGATCACCGCGCCGATGCCGACCGCGCCGATGGGGGCGGCCTGCCCCATCTGCCCCACCACGCCGGTATCGACGGCCCCGAGGATCGGAACCGTTGCGTTGGACAGCACGATGGGCAGGGCAATTTTCAGCACCCGCCGATGTGTGATGGGTGCCGAGGCGTCCTTCATGGCGGGTCAGGCTTTTTCGGATCGCGGCTGTGGCATCAGGAAATGGCCGGTCGCCTGGGCGAACATCTTTGAATGGTGGTCCTGCCACGCCTCGACCCGGACCGAGGCGTAACGACGGCCCGAACGGCTGATGAATGCGCGCGCATAGGCGTCGCGCGGCAGGCCCGAGCGCAGGTAGTCGACGGTAAAGTCGATGGTCTTGGGAAAGCGCATATTGTCGTCGGTCAATATCTCTTCCGGATCGATTTCGCCGCTTTCGATCCGGGGAAACAGGTGCGACCAGCTGAGCGTGATCACCGCCGTCACCTCAAGGAAGGCCGCCGTTACGCCACCGTGGATGGCCGGCAGGAACGGATTGCCGATGTGTTTTTCGTCGAAATTCAGAACCCCGGTCAGCTCGTCCCCGCGACGGTCGAAACTGATGTTGAGAAAGCGGATATAGGGCACGCCTTCGACCAGCGCCTTGAGTGCGGCATCGCGGCGCTGCTTGACCACCTGCATCGGTTCGGGACGGGCGCGCGCCATATCAGCGGCCCTCCACGGTAAAGGCGCCCGAGGCGGTGGCGACAGGTTGGTCCTGATCGTCATCGGTGGCGGTTGCACGGACAAAGGCAACGTTGCGGGTGATGTGATAACAGGTCGCGCGCGTCGAAATTCGCTGGCCCGGCGTCGCGGCGCGCATGTAGTCTATGCGCAAGTCGATCGTCGCGGTGCCGCCGGGGGCGGAGGGATGGCTCATCACTGCGGCACCGCAGCAGGTATCCAGCATGGCCGATACTGCCCCGCCATGAATCACCCCGGTGCGCGGATCACCGATCAGGTCTTCGTTGTAAGGCATCGATATCTCGGCCTCACCGGCACCGATATGATCAAGCTCCAGCCCCAGCGCCTTGGCGTGCGGGATGGCCTCGATGAACTGGCGAGCGAGTTTTGTTTTGTCGACCATAGGCTTGGGTCCTGCTGTTGAGTGCCCCTTTATGGGCCGCTGCGACATCAAAGAGCAAGACCGCCTGTTGCGCATGACGAAACGACACCATAGGTTGCCGGGCGAGGAGAAACAGAATGTCCGACACCCGTTTGTCATTCAAAGAGATGTGCGCGGAATTCGACGTAACGCCGCGCACGCTGCGCTATTACGAGTATATTGAACTGCTGCAGCCAGACCGCGAAGGGCGTTCGCGATTTTATGGCGCGCGGGAACGCGCCCGGATGAAGCTGATTTTGCGCGGGCGCAAGTTCGGCTTCCCGCTGGAAGAGATTCGCCAATGGCTCTTGATCTATGAGGACGAGGGCAATCAGGCGCAGATGTCAGCTTTCATCGAAATGGCCGACCGTCAGATGCAAGAGTTGCGCCAGCAGCGCGAACAGCTTGACGAGGCGATGGACGAGTTGAAGCGACTGCGTGACCAGACCGCCAATAGTCTGGCCTGACGGGGCGCTCTCCGTCTCTCACTTCATCGTCATCCGAGCACGATACCCGTTGCCAGAACATGGGCAGACCGCCAAGCATGGCGCATGTATCGAGTGGAGGATCGAGCGTGACACAGTCCCATTTTCTACGTTCGTCATACAACGCCAATGAAAGGCGATTTTGCCCCCTTCAGGTTGACGTTGCGGAAATAAAATTTCCCGAAAGATGCCTGACGCGAATTGATCTTACGTCACCAAAAAAGTGACGCAGCGTCTAGCTTACGTAAACGTCAATTGCATGTTGTAAATCGCCCGACACCCGGCCAACTCGATATCACCAGGTACGTGATTTGAGAGATTGAGACATGAATGAAGAACTGATGACCATTCGCGAGATGTGCGAGACCTATGACGTGACCCCTCGCACCTTGCGGTTCTACGAGGCCAAGGAACTGCTGTTCCCGATCCGCGAAGGTCAAAAACGGCTGTTCACCAAACGCGACCGCGCCCGACTGAAACTCATCCTGCGCGGCAAGCGTTTCGGCTTCAGCCTCGAAGAAATCCGGCAACTTCTGGACCTGTATCACGCCGGCGACCAGCAACTGACACAGCTGACCCGCACCTATGAGATCGCATGTGACCGGCTTGCTGACATGGAGTTGCGCCGAGACGAGCTGACCCAGGCCATCGAAGACCTGAAAGAGCAACTGAAATGGGGCGAAAAGGTCATCGCCTCGATGAAAGAAGAAAAGAAGGCGGCCGAGTAACGCCTACCCCGCCCCTCAGAAAATTGAAACAATTGGGAGCCTTCCATGCCCGTCTACAACGCCCCAACCAAGGATACGCAATTCATCCTGCATGATGTCCTGAACGTTTCCGCCTCGGACGTCCCCGGCTATTCGGACCTGGAACCTGAATTTACCGGTGCGGTTCTGGACGAGGCAGGCAAGATCGCGACCAATGTGCTGCACCCGCTGAACGTGGTGGGCGATGCCGAAGGGTGTCGACTGGAAAACGGCATCGTCTACACCCCGACGGGGTTCAAGGAAGCCTTCGAGCAGATGAAGGAAGGCGGTTGGACCGGGCTGGACATGCCCGAGGAATACGGCGGACAGAACATGCCTTATGTACTGGGCACTGCCGTGGGCGAGATGTTTTCCGCCGCGAACCAGGCGTTCGTGATGTATCAGGGCCTGACCCACGGCGCGGCCTCGGCCATTCTGGCGCATGGGACCGATGAGCAGAAGAACAAATACCTGCCCAACATGGTTGCCTGTGAATGGACGGGCACCATGAACCTGACCGAGCCGCATTGCGGCACAGATCTGGGTCTGATGCGCACAAAGGCGGAACCGCAGGGCGACGGCAGCTACAAGATCACCGGGCAAAAGATCTTCATCTCGTCCGGCGACCACGACATGGCTGACAACATCATCCATCTGGTGCTTGCGAAAGTTCCCGGCGGCCCCGAGGGCATCAAGGGCGTGTCGCTTTTCATCGTGCCTAAATTCCTTGTCAACGACGACGGCAGCCTGGGCGAGCGCAACGGCGTCTCGGTCGGCAAGATCGAGGAAAAGATGGGCATCCACGGAAACTCGACCTGCGTCATGAACTATGACGCCGCAACCGGTTGGTTGCTGGGCGAAG
>NZ_JBXWSF010000119.1:0-8332 GCF_059613285.1 Ruegeria sp. BHSB058
TGTTTGCAGTAAGGATATGACAGATTGTCCGCGACTGTCAGGTCGCTTTCCAAACAGTATTTGTGCGTTTCTGCGTCCTTCGGAATGAATGCGACAGCGAGTTGGCGCAAACTGCCCAGTGTACGAAATCCCTCGCCCCTAGGTTCAATGTGGGAGGGGCGGAACATGCAGCCATTCGAGGGAATACGAGTGCTTGATCTTACGCATGTCTATGCGGGACCGTTTTGTACCTTTCAACTTGGCGTTCTTGGGGCCGAGGTCATAAAGATAGAACCGGTGACGCAACCCGACATGACCCGTGCGGAGGGCGCGGATGCAGCGCTGAACGCCATTGGCATGGGGTTGGGGTTTCAAGCGCAGGGGGCTGGGAAACGCACCTTGGCGCTTGATCTGAAATCGGACGAGGGTCGGGAGATCTTTGACCGGCTGGTTCGAACCGCAGATGTCGTGGTGCAAAACTATACGGCCCGCGCGGTCGAAGCTTTGGGATTGCGATATGATCGGCTAGCGGCCTTGAAACCTGATCTGATCTATTGCGCCATCAGCGGGTTCGGTGCGACAGGGCCGAAGGCAGGCCATCCGGCCTATGACGTGGTAATACAGGCCTATACAGGGGTCATGACCGCCAATGGCGAGGTGAACGGCACCCCAATTCGTGTCGGACCGGCCATGGTAGATTACGGAACCGGGGCGCAGGCCGCGCTGGCGATTTCAGCGGCGCTTTTTGGGCGCGCGACGACAGGGCAGGGACGGAGGATCGACGTGGCAATGACCGACTGCGCGTTGATGATGATGAACTCTAACTCGATGACCGCATTGGCAACTGGAAAGGCGCCAAAACCACATGGTAACAACGACCCTTCGCTTGCCGGCTATGCGACATTCGAAACTGCGGACGGTTTGCTGATGATCGGAGCATACACCAATACTCAGATGGCGAACCTGATGCGGGCGATCGGCAAGCATGAGCTTGCCGAAGAAATCTTGCAAACGCCCCGCGCTGAAATCGGCAAACGACGAGAGGCGGATTCCGCCGCAATCGCGCAGGCCATGGCTTCGCGAACGGCTGAGGAATGGGAGCAGGTGCTCAACGCACACCACGTGCCGGCGGCTCGTGTACGGAGTTTGGAAGAAACGTTAGACGAGGCGCAGCTGGCCACGCGAAACGTCATTCAAAAGGTGGATGATCGCAGGTTTCCCGTGGCGGGCTTCACCTACGATTTCGGAGCGCCTGCATTGACCAACCCACCCCGCGCCCATGGCGCGGACAGCCGCGCCATATTGGAGGAATTTGGTGTCGACGCGGCCGCATTCGACGACCTGGCTGCGCGTGGTATAGTGTTCAGCCCTTCTTGAGGACGTTTTCCTCGAACGCGACCTTGAAGGCAGCCTGTTTCTCTTGGCTGGCTTCGGTCTGGTAGTTGGTTTTCCACTCGTCCATGGTCATGCCGTAGTAGATCTCGCGGGCCTCGTTCTTGTCCATTTCGATGCCCTTTTCGTTGGCCGCTTCCTGATACCAGCGTGCAAGGCAGTTGCGGCAGAACCCGGCAAGATTCATCAGGTCGATATTCTGTACGTCCGTGCGATCTTCCATCAGGTGTTTTTGAAGGCGGCGGAAGGCTGCGGCCTGAACTTCGATTTCGGTTTGTTGGTCCATGCGTGGGCTCCGTGTGAGTGACTTGGCCTTGAGGTAGCAACACTTGTCCGGCGATACAATAATCGGAGGCCATGAGGTGGCCACCACATCGATCACGGGATCAGGCCAGTTTCAACGCCACCCACGGCACAAGGCAGAAGACCAGCGTCAAAATCTTGTAGTTAGCCAGATATCGGAAATAGACCTTTTTGACCTCTGTCTTTTCCATGCCGAACATGTTGCCATGAATGGTCGCGATCCGGTCTTGCAAGGCAACCACCATCAATGTGCTGAGGAGTAAGATACTGATATTCAAGACCGTCATCCAGCCGAAGACCGTCGCCAGGGTTGCCTGAGTCATGGTCGTCTCCTTTCCTTTTCGATATGGGGGTAACTGGATGCACTCACAAGAATGCGCGGAGAGCGCCCGGCCAATCCGACCTGACGTCACAAGTGATTTTAGGCAAGGACGGGTTGATTTTGGGTGACGCCACAAAATGCCCAGCCCTTTGAGGGCAGAAAGGCGAACCGAACTGCAAAACAACTGGACGATGGTTTTGCCTTGCAGCTTATGAGTTCGCCCGGCATGTTTTTTTGCAGGCGTTCCACGGTGTCTTCGAAGGAATTCAGTGTCGGATGGGAGCAAAGGCATGTTGGGAGTAAACGGTGAGATATTTCAGACTTTTCGCAGATGAGACAGGTGAAAGCCATTGGGAGACCGTCGAGGTTGCGCTGGAGGAGAAGGCCTTTGCTCCGCCAGCCAAAAGCATTGAAATATCTGCCCCAGAACGTGCGCGACAGATGTTGTTTCTAAGACTCCGGGCGGGCTGGGATGAGCCGGTCCACGTCAGTCCGGTGCGGCAAAAGCTGATCTGCCTGGCCGGAACAGTCCGGGTCGCAGCGAGTGATGGCGAAACACGCGACATTGGCCCCGGAGACGTCTGGCACATGGAGGATCGTCACGGCAAGGGCCACCACACCTGCGTAATGGGCGAAGAAGATTTTGAAGCGGTAATCGTCCAGTTCGACTAGCGCGAGAGGCTCACACACCGCTGTCGTGAAGCGCCCCTTCGAGAATGGGGGCCAGCCTTTCGGCCCAAGCGCGTTGTCCTGCGTGATCGGCAATCAGATCATTCCTGATCTCGATCAGTGCGTTAGGGCGATTGTGTGCGGTGCAGTGCTTGTCAATCGCGTCTCCCGACAAGATCCCGGTATAGGGCTCGTTGATACCGATACACAGGTCTGGCTCTGCCTGCAGGTGATTGATCAGGGGGCGAGAAAACCTCTCATCCTCGGTATGCAGAACGCCGATATGCCAAGGGCGCGGGTCCCGGCCCCGCAGTTGCCGGGTAAAGGAGTGCATCGACACAATGACCGCGTGTGGCAGTGCCGCCATCCGCCCAAGCGCGTCGTGGTAGGGGCGATAGCAAAGGTCCAACCGTTTTTCTCGTTCTTCGGCATCGGCGTGGCGGTTGCCGGGGATGATCGAGCCGTCATAGAGTTTCATCAGCAAGGTCGGATCGTCCTCGCCCCGGTTTGGATCGATTACAAGGCGAGAGAAGTTGGCGGCGATCACCGGTGCGTTCAGGACTTCACCCAAGTGTTTCGACACCTCATAGGCACCCACATCATAGGCGATATGGCGCTCCATATCCTCACGCGGCAGCCCCAGATCGCCGCCGTTGATGGCGGGAGGAACCATGTTGGTTGCATGATCGCAGGTAATCAGCCAGCGGGACGGGCGGTCCTCGCCATGTATGAAAAAAGGGGTGTATGTCATCAGCCTGTCATCTTGTTTGTCGCAGGTGTAGGGCAGTTGCCTGAGAAAGGGAATTGCGCGATAAGCGAGCCGATCACTGTTTGCGATAACAGGAGCCGAATTAAGGAGAGCAAGGTCGATGCGACGCCTGAGAAATGTAAAAATCGTGGCGACGCTGGGTCCGGCGTCCGACACTTACGAGATGATCCGCGCGCTGCACGAGGCGGGCGCCGACGTATTCCGGCTGAACATGAGCCATGGAACCCATGACGAGATTCGCGAAAAACACCGGATCATCCGGCAGGTGGAAAAGGATCTGGACAGCCCGATTGCGATTTTGGCTGACCTGCAAGGGCCGAAACTGCGTGTGGGCGTGTTCGCCAAGGATGTGGTAGAATTGGAGGAAGGCGCCACATTCCGGCTGGATCTGGATCAGACGGCAGGGGACGCAACCCGAGTTTGCCTGCCGCATCCAGAAATTTTTGAGGCTTTGGAACCCGGCGCGCATCTGTTGGTCAACGATGGTAAGATTCGACTGGTTGTGGACCGTTGTGGCCGCGAATTTGCCGATTGTACGATTGAAACCGGGGGCACAATCTCGAATCGCAAGGGCGTGAACGTGCCGGACGTAGTGCTGCCACTTGCGGCGCTGTCTGAAAAAGACCGGGCTGATCTGGAATTCGCCTGTCAGTTGGGGGTGGATTGGCTGGCGTTGAGTTTTGTTCAGCGCTCCAAGGATGTCTTCGAGGCCCGCGCACTTGCTGACGGTCGCGCCGCCATACTGTCAAAGATCGAAAAACCAGCGGCGGTCGAGGCGTTTGACGAAATCCTGGATGCCTCGGATGGGATCATGGTGGCGCGCGGTGATTTGGGGGTGGAGTTGCCGGTGTCGGCGGTGCCGCCGATTCAGAAGCGCCTGGTGCGAAAATGCAGGGCTGCGGCCAAACCGGTGATCGTGGCGACCCAGATGCTCGAAAGCATGATCGAAAGCCCGATGCCGACCCGAGCGGAGGTCTCCGATGTGGCAACCGCGATTTACGAAGGGACCGACGCCATCATGCTCAGTGCGGAATCGGCGGCCGGAAGCTATCCGATTGAGGCGGTTCAGACGATGAACAAGGTAGCGATCGAAGTCGAGGCCGATCCGACCTATTCGCAGATCATCAATGCCTCCCGCAGCGCCAAGGGCACGACCATCGCCGACGGCATTGTCGCCGCCGCGCGCGAGATTGCGGAAAAGACCGATATCAAGGCGATCTGCTGTTTCACTCAAAGCGGCACAACAGCGTTGCTGACCGCGCGCGAGCGTCCCGGCGTGCCGATCATCGCCATGACTTCGTTGGTCGGAACCGCGCGGCGCCTGTGCCTGAGCTGGGGCTGCAACTGCGTGATGACGCCCGAGTTGGAGCGGTTCAAGAGTGCCGTCGTCAACGCGGCCCGTGCCGCCCGCGCTGGCGGTTTCGCAACGGAAACCGATCAGATCGTAGTAACGGCGGGTGTGCCATTCAACGTCCCCGGTACGACCAACATCCTGCGCGTTGCCCCCTGCGATGAACGCTTGATCTATAATACCGATCCGGGCTAAGCGCGTTTTCGGAGTTTTCGCGCCTGAAAATGCGCGAAACCCCTTGCCAGTTTGCGCGGACTTGCGTAAACGGCGCCTCTGACCGCGCGACCGGCCGATGTGGCATGCCGAGTCGCGTCAAGACCGAACCCGAATGAAGGAGACGGAAATGCCCAAGATGAAGACCAAGTCGAGCGCCAAGAAGCGCTTCAAGGTGACTGCGACCGGTAAGGTCCTGACGGCCCAGGCCGGCAAGCGTCATGGCATGATCAAGCGGCACAAGAAATTCATCCGCAATGCCCGTGGCACCACCACCCTGTCCGCCCCCGACGCCAAGATCGTCAAGGGCTACATGCCCTACGACCGCTAAGAGGAGATTTGAGAGATGTCCCGCGTTAAAGGTGGAACCGTAACTCACGCCCGTCACAAGAAGGTCATCAAGGCCGCCAAAGGTTACTATGGCCGCCGCAAGAGCACCTTCAAGGTTGCCCGTCAGGCCGTCGACAAGGCCAACCAGTACGCAACCCGCGACCGCAAGAATCGCAAGCGCAACTTCCGCGCGCTGTGGATCCAGCGGATCAACGCTGCTGTGCGCAGCCATGACGAGGCTCTGACCTATTCCCGCTTCATCAACGGCCTGAACCTGGCCGGCATCGAAGTGGACCGCAAAGTCCTGGCCGACCTGGCCGTGCACGAACCGGAAGCGTTCGGCGCGATCGTCGCCAAGGCACAGGCTGCTCTGGCTGCCTGACCCTCTTTTGAGAGACAGTGAACAGGGCCGCTCCCTTGGGGGTGGCCTTTTTCGTTATTGAGCCGGGAAAGGTTCAGCGGATCAGCTCAGAAGAAACCAGAGAACTGCGGCTGCAACTGCTCCGCCGATCACAAGTGCCGTCGGGTCCGAGGTGACAGACTCCATCAGCCCCGACAGATCAAACCCTTTTGACCCGCCGCCGCCTCCGGTCGCGTTCTTTATGGCAATTCCGTATTCCAGCATTTCAGCACCGTCGCTTTCGAGCTGTCGGATGCAAGTTTGCCTGAAACGGGTGGAAATTTCACCCTGTGTCGGGCTGGCGCGTCCACTATGGCGCACCACTGAGGGTTTCGTGCATCAGGCCAGCTATGGCCAACCCGGCCCGATTTGCCGGAATGTGCCTTGCGATACCGCGCTTGTCTTGCATTCAGCGCCATTGGCCGATAGCAGGTTCTGGACCAAATTCAGGGGACCGTCATGGACGATCTTAAGGTAAAGTATCTGGGGCAGATTGCCGAGGCAGGCGACGAAACCGCGCTGGAGGCGATCCGTGTCGCCGCCGTGGGCAAAAAGGGCGAAGTGGCGCTGAAGATGCGCGAATTGGGCAAGATGACGCCCGAAGAACGTCAGGTCGCAGGCCCAGCGCTGAACGCGCTGAAGGACGAAATCAACTCGGCGCTGGCCGCCAAGAAGGCAGCATTGGCGGATGCTGCACTGGATGAGCGTTTGCGTACCGAATGGCTGGACGTCACCCTGCCCACGCGCCCGCGCCGTCAGGGCACGCTGCACCCGGTCAGTCAGGCCAGTGAGGAACTGACCGCGATTTTTGCCGAGCTTGGTTTCTCGGTCGCTGAAGGGCCCCGGATCGAAACCGACTGGCACAACTTTGACGCTTTGAACATCCCCGGCCACCACCCTGCACGGGCCGAGATGGACACGTTCTATATGCACCGTGCCGAGGGTGACAACCGCCCGCCACACGTGCTGCGCACCCATACCTCACCGGTGCAGATCCGGTCGATGGAACTGCAGGGTGCGCCGATCCGCGTGATCTGTCCGGGCGGTGTGTACCGCGCCGACTATGACCAGACCCACACGCCGATGTTCCATCAGGTCGAGGGGTTGGCCATCGACAAGGACATCTCGATGGCGAACCTGAAATGGGTGTTGGAAGAGTTCGTCAAAGCCTTCTTCGAGGTCGACGACGTCGAACTGCGCTTCCGTGCCTCGCACTTCCCGTTCACCGAGCCGTCGGCCGAGGTCGATATCCGCTGTTCCTGGGATAACGGCCAGCTGAAGATCGGCGAGGGCGACGACTGGATGGAAATTCTGGGTTCCGGCATGGTCCACCCCAAGGTGATCGCCGCCGGTGGGATCGACCCTGAGGTTTATCAGGGTTTTGCCTTTGGCATCGGCATCGACCGTCTGGCGATGCTGAAATACGGTATTCCGGATTTGCGGGCGTTCTTTGATTCCGACCTGCGCTGGCTGCGCCACTATGGGTTCGCGGCGCTGGATATGCCGAACCTGCATGGTGGTTTGAGTCGGTAGGTGTATTTTCTGGGAGTATATCTCTCTAAATATTACGACTGGTGTTTTGCGTTTTCCGGGCGCAATCATCGATGGGTCGGATTCGCTCTGCTTTTTGGATGGTTTTTGGTGTTTTGCGGGTTCGCAAGTTTCCTTCCCGGATGGATGAGCATCCTTATTCTGCTTGCTGCGACGCCATTTCACGGGCTCTTCATGCTGGCACACCACCGCGTCTGGGAAAAACGGGACCAAACCGTGCGCGATCAACAATCGCAGTTGCGGAAAACCAAAAAACTCATTGATCGCTTCAAAAAGTAGGCGCGGCGCAAAGGCCGATAGGCCGCCGCGCCATCGCGAGACCGCCCGGACGGGCTGGCGATTTGTCTCCGCAGGTGCCCAGTTTCAACGACACACAAAATTGACGACCATAAACTGCCCAGCTCAAGGTTTGATTGCCATCCCGCGATCTGGCGATGGCCCGGTTTGATGTTTTAACTGATGTAGGGCGGGCTTCAGCCCGCCATGTGCGATGGGTGGGTGCCGGGCTGAAGCCCGGCCTACGTTCGGACTACACCGATATGTTAAGTGACAGGGCGGATTGTCGCGTTAGGGTCGGGCACATGATCCGTCGATTGTTCTGCCTTCTCCTGCTGATGACCACGCCCGCCTTTGCCATGGGGCCCTGGAAATCCGAATGCCACGGCGATACCGCCTGTGATCTCGGTGACCGCTCGTATCACGTGCTTGAACCTGACGGCTGGGACAGGCAGACGCCTCTGCCGGTGCTGCTGCATTTCCACGGCTGGGCGCGGCAGGGCACCGTGGTGGTCAATCACCAGCGTATCGCCAGCGCCACCCGCAAGCGCGGGGTCCTGCTGGTTGCGCCCAACGGGCGGCGCAAGACCTGGGATTTCTGGACCTCTGACACCGACGATGTGGCCTTTGCCAACAGGGTTCTGGAAGATGTGGCCAAGACCTATCCCATCGACCTCGACCGCATCTATGTCTCGGGCTATTCCTTTGGCTCGGCCATGGCGTGGCGCTATGTCTGCCAGTCGGGCAATCACGTTGCCGCCCTGCTTGCCATCGCAG
>NZ_JBXWSF010000120.1:0-7941 GCF_059613285.1 Ruegeria sp. BHSB058
ATGGTGCGCTTGGAGTGCATCATGTTGAAATTCAACTCTTTTGTGAGCCCTTCGTACATCTCTACCGACTTGACATAGAAGGGAATCGATGCGTCTCGCATGTAGTTTGAGCGGATCGTGACCGTGTTGCGGGCAATGTTGCCGCCGCCCAGCCAGTCTCGTTCCAGAACGGCTACGTTGGTGATTCCGTACTCCTTGGCGAGGTAGTAAGCGGTGGCCAAACCATGGCCGCCGGCGCCTATGATTATGATATCATAGGAAGATTTCAGCGGCGGAGAGCGCCAGGCGCGGTGCCAGTTTCGGTGGCCGGTCATCGCGTTTCTGGCGAGAGAGAAGATCGAATACTTTTGCATGATAATAAGAATATTTACCTTGACTAATATTTCGTCAAGAAGTTTTTACTTGAGATCAAGCCAATGTAATATCAGCAATGCGTTGCTTTTATTGGATCTTTTTGATTGAGTACTTGCACCACGGCTCGAGAGGACGGACAATTTGGCCGAGAGCAATTCAGAGGAGGCGTCCTTCCTCGGCCTGGATGGTGCCGGACCGGTTTCTTTCGGAATTGTCCGAAATGTACATGTTCATCACCCCCGATTGTTCGAATTGTACTTTTGTCTGCCTGTCCTAAATTTTCTCTTTGCGAAAAATTTTGACTTTCAGTAAATTCGCCACAAGCGTGCCAAGCCATGGAGACCATCATGCAAAATGACCTGATCGGCAGTGAACAATTCATTCGCAACAGCTGGTACGTCGCCGGGCGCAGCGCGGATTTCGGACGCACGCTGACGGCGGCAAAGCTGCTGGGCGACGCCGTCGTGATCTTTCGCGGCGAACAGGGCGAACCAATCGCACTGGAGGATGCCTGCCCACACCGGAAACTGCCACTGTCACGCGGGCGGATCGAGGGCAGCGCGGTGGTTTGTGGCTATCACGGGCTGACCTTCGATTGCACGGGCGCCTGCGTCGCCGCCCCGACACAGGAGGATTCCATCCCCAAACGCGCCACGGTCCGGTCCTACCCTGTCGAGGACCGGTGGGGGTTCCTGTGGATCTGGATGGGCGATGCCGACAAGGCCGACCCCGACACCATCATCGACATCCCCAATTTCGACAATCCGCAATGGGGACGCACTCCGCTGGGCGCGATGTCGATGGCCTGCAACTATCTCTACATCACCGACAACCTGCTTGATCCCAGCCATGTCGCCTGGGTGCACGTGACCTCGTTTGCCGGGGCGGGTACCGACAACCGGCCGCTGGAGATGGAAGAAAGCGAAGACCATGTCACGATCTTCCGCTGGATTTCGAACGAGCCGCCCGCGCCCTATTACAAGCCCCTGCTTGGATTTGGCCCCAACTGCGACCGCAAGCAGCACTATGAATGCCGCTTGCCGTCCATCGCGATCAACAAGTCGATCTATGCCCCCGCCGGAACCGGTGGCCAGGACAAGACTCTGCCGCCCGAGACCTTCATGAACATCTCCTACAATTTCATCACGCCGGTGGATGAGGAGAACTCGCTCTATTTCTGGTTCCAGCACCGCAACCAGCACGCCGGCGACGAAAGCATCGACAAGCACATGTTCGAAGGCGCCATCATGGCCTTTACCGAAGACAAGGAGGTGCTGGAGGAAGTTCAGACCGGCATGGCAAATCGCAAGACGCCCTATCTCAACCTTGGGCTTGACGCGGGCGCCATGCGCTTTCGCCAAAAAATCGCCCGCCGCGCCAAGGAAGAACAATCCGCGCCTGTCGCCGCAAAATGACATGGCTTGCCGCTGGCGAACCGAGCCTTCTTGATACGGGGCCGGGCCAACCTTAGATTGGGCGGGCTGAAACGCGAACAGAAGCAGAGGCGGCGGTGGCGTCAGGATCTGAGATAGACGTGGAAATCGGGCGCACGCTGAACCGGCTGCGAACCGAAAGATCGCTGACCGTTACCCAACTGGCCGCCAAGGCGAACCTGTCCACCGCGATGATCTCGCGGATCGAAAACGGTCATGTCTCGCCCTCGCTCTCTTCGATGCATGCCTTGGCTGACGCCTTGTCGGTATCGCTGATGGCCCTGTTTTCCCACAGCAACAGCGCGGCGGATGTCCATCATGTGAAGGCCGGGCAAGGCCTGCCCTCGCGCCGCCTGACGCCCGATCACGCCCATGACTATCTGATGCTGGGCAAGCATAGCGGGCCAAGCGGTATTTTTCAGGCCTCGCGCATACGGATATTGCGGGAGAATTCGGGCACATTGCCCAGCTACCAGCATGAGGGTTATGTCTTTATCTACATGATCGAGGGCGAGGCGACTTATGGCTGCGGCGAGGAACAGTTCGAAATGTCGGCGGGAGATACGTTGAGTTTCGACGCCAAGCTGCCACACGGGTTCAAGAAAATCCGCTCGCCTGCGATCGAGTTCATCACCACCTCGACCCGACCGGCCTGATCAGCGACACCGGCGGGACTGAAAAGGCTAGTGACCCAGAAGCTGGCTGAGGAACAGTTGCGCGCGGTCGCTTTGAGGATTGCCGAAGAACGCCTCGGGCTCGGCCACTTCGATGATCTCGCCCTCGTCCATGAACACAACCCGGTCGGCCACCTTGCGGGCAAAGCCCATCTCATGGGTCACGACGACCATGGTCATTCCCTCTTCGGCCAGTTCGATCATGACGTCGAGCACCCCTGCGATCATCTCGGGGTCCAGCGCCGAGGTCGGTTCGTCGAACAGCATCACCTTGGGTTTCATGCACAGCGATCTGGCGATGGCGACCCGCTGTTGCTGACCGCCTGACAGCTGCGCGGGATATTTATCGGCCTGCGCCGCGATATGGACCCGGTCAAGATAGTGCATGGCCAGTTCGGTTGCTTCCTTGCGGGACATGCCGCGATTTCGGACCGGCCCGAGGGTCAGGTTGTCGACGATGGTCATGTGCGGGAACAGGTTGAAGCTTTGGAACACCATGCCGACCTCGCGCCGGATGTGTTCGATGCTTTTCATGTCGGGCGTCACCTCGACGCCATCAACGTGAATCGTTCCCTTCTGGTGCGCCTCAAGCTGGTTGATGCAGCGGATCATGGTTGATTTGCCCGATCCGGACGGGCCGCAAACCACGACTTTTTCGCCCTCGTGCACGGTCAGGTTGATGTCGAAGAGCGCGTTGAAATCGCCATACCATTTGCACATGCCGGTGATTTCGACCAGCGGTTTGCCGGGTGAGGATTGCAGCATCGGGTACTCCTATCGGCGACTGCGGGCGGCGCGGCGTTCAAGCCAGGCGAACAGAACCGCGAAACTGTAGCACAGGACGAAATACATGCCGCCCACCAGTATCCATGTCTCGAAGACCTTGGTGGTGGTCGCGGCGACTTCGGTGGCGAGAAAGGTCAGCTCCTGGATCGAGATGAGCGATACGATGGCGCTGTCCTTGATCAGGGTGATGAACTGCCCGGCCAGAGGCGGCAGGATCTTGCGGATCGCCTGTGGCAGGATCACGTCGCGCAGGACGTTGGTGCGCGACAGGCCGATGGCGCGGGCGGCCTCCCACTGGCCCTTGGGTACGGACTGGATGCCGGCGCGCACGATCTCGGTCACGTAGGCGCCTTCGAACATCGCCAGACACAGGAGGCCGGCAAGGAAGTTGGACAACAGGCGCGGGTCGCCGAACAGGAAGCGAAAGACGGGGTTGTCGACCATGCCGCCATCGGGATTGATGTCTTCCAGCCCCAGCGCGGGGAAGAGCTGACTGGAGATGAAGAAGAAGAAGATGAAGATGAACACCACCGGCGGGATGTTCCGGATCAGTTCGACATAGCAGCGGCTGATGATCCGCAGGGTGAGGTTCTCGCTGGTGCGCCAATAGCCCATCACGATGCCGATCACGGTGGCCAGAACGGTGGCCCAGACGGCAAGGCGCAGCGTGGTGAACAGCCCGGTCAGCAGCAGGTTTCCGACCCAGCGGCCGGTATCGGCGTCAAAGCGGACCAGAAACCCCAGGACCCGCGACCAGTCCCAGTTATAGACGAGAACGTCATTCACCCGGTAGCCAGCATAGGCCACAAGACCAAGCACCAGCGCAAACAGCGCGTAGTCGACCGGCGTCAGGCGTTTGCGGGGCGGGGCCGGAGGCGGCGCGTTTCGGTCCATCATGCTATCCCGAAGGGCCGGAGGCGCGGGGCGCCTCCGGGGAGTGGCGTTACTGGCTTTCGGCGACCATGTCTTTCCAGGCCGACTGATCCTTGAACCAGTAGTCATGGGTTTCCTTCAGCCAGCCGTTGGAGGTGTTCACCACGATCCAGTTCGAGAAGAAGTTCAGCGCGTCGCTGTCGCCCTTGCGAAGGGCAAAGGCCTCGTCACCCTTGCTCAGGTTCTCGCCGTCATTGGCGACGAATACCTTGTCGGGATGCGCTTCGGACCAGAAGAGCGGCTTGGGCGCGGAGGAGATCATCGCATGGGCGTTGCCGTTCACGACTTCCTGGAAGGCCTGGGCATCGTCGTCAAAACGGCGCAGGTTGGCCTTGGGAAACTGCTTCTGCGCCAGGTTGCAGGGGGTGGCGCCACGGCGGCAGGCAATGGTCACCGAAGTGTCGTTGTAATCCTCAAGCGTGGTGAAGCCGCCCGCGAGTTCCTTGTTCGCGGCCATCTGCTGGCCGGAATGCGCGTAGGGCGTGGTGAAATTGACCGTCAGGTTGCGCTGCGGCGTGATCGACATGCCGCCGATGATGATATCGAACTTCTTGGCGATCAGGGCGGGGATGATACCGCTCCATGCCGTGGGAACAAACTCGACCTCGACGCCCATGTCTTCGGCCACTTTCTTGGCGACGTCGATCTCGAACCCGATCAGGTTGCCTTCCTTGTCGCGCATGGCCCAGGGCACGAATGTGGCCATGCCGACCTTGAGCTTGCCGCGCTTCTGAATCTCGATCAGGACACTTTCCTGTTCTTCCGCCGCGACCGACGTGGACGAGACGCCAAAGCTGGTTGCGGCAATTGCTGCCGCTGCGAGCAGGCCTTTGACTGGTTTCATGAATTTCATTGGTGTTACCTCCGATGTTGCATTTGGCATCCTGTTTTCAGGATTTATCGTTTGTCCTTGTTGAGAGATCGCTCGAACAGGCTTACGCCGATCGACAAAGTCAGGGTCACTGCCAGATAGATGCCTGCGACGATGAACCAGACCTCGAACGCCATGAATGTGTCGGCGATCAGGTTCAGGCCCGCCGTGGTCAGTTCCGCAACCGCGATGACGCTGACGATGGCCGAATGCTTGATCAGTGAAATGATCAGGCCCGTGAGTGGCGGCAGGATCAGCGGCAGCGATTGCGGAATGATGATGAAACGGTATTTGTCGACGATGTTCAGCCCGATTGCGTCGGCGCCTTCGTACTGGCCCTTGTCGACCCCCAGGATACCGCCCCGAATGATTTCGGCGGCAAAGGACCCTTCGAAGAAGGCCAGACACAGTACTCCGGCCCAAAACCGGTCAATGCCGAAGATCGGGGCCAGCACGAAGTAAAACAGAAACAGTTGAACCAGAAGCGGCGTGTTACGGATTGCTTCGAGATAGGTGGTGGCAATGACCCGGCCCGAGATCGAATCCGACAGGCGTGCAAAGGCGGTGACAAAACCGATCAGGACCGCGAATACCCCGGCGATTGAGGCCAGTTTGAGGGTTTGGATCAGGCCGCGAACCAGCGGACCCCAGATGAGTTCACCATCGACGACGCGATAGAAGAATGGCTGTACCCGGTACCATTGCCAGTTGTAGTCCATCGCGTCGGCGCCCCGCCAGATCAGGAAACCGACAACGGCGAACACCAGAACCGCCTGCCCGATCTGCCACAGAGTGCGAGTGAGTTCGGCCATGTTCAGTTCGGTCTTTTCGCGTCGCCGTCTGTCGCGGGGCGTTGCCGCCCATACGCGTCCCGCCATAGCTTCTCCTCGCCTTGCGGCATAAAACATGCCTCTGAAGTATCAATTTCAATCCATAGCTCTGTCAACATATTTCGGGCAATGGTTTGCAAAAATGCTATGCATTGATAAATCAATTGTGTCAGCGCCGGATATTGAGGAAGTAGATATACCATGAAGATCACGTTCAGACAGGTAGATGCTTTTCGAACCGTCGTGTCCACCGGCACCGTAACCGAAGCGGCATCGATGCTGAGGATTTCCCAGCCCGCGGTCAGCCGATTGATTTCGGACCTGGAAGCCGAGGTCGGGTTTGCCTTGTTCCAACGGTCGGGCCGGGTTCTGGTACCGACCGAAGAAGCCCGCCTGCTGGTTGACGAAGTGCGTCAGGCCGTCAGTGGAATGGAGCACATAAAAGAGGCGGCAACCGCAATCGGCAAGTTTGGTCATGCAAGGTTAAGCCTGGCCGTCACGCCGGGCGTGTCGTCACAGCTTGCCCCGGATTTGATCAGTAAATTCGCCAGAGCGCGCCCTGAGGCGATGGCCCGGATGGAAATCGCATCAAGTGATGACGCGGTCGAATGGATGGTGTCCCAGAATTATGATTTCGGCATCACCACGATGGAACCCGCCAATCCGTCATTTGAAAGCATGGTGATCAAGGACAATGACGTGTACTGCGTACTGCCCAAGAACCACCGGCTTGCCGACAAGACCATCGTTCAGGCCCGCGATCTGGCTGGCGAAAGCTTTATCTCGTACATGCCGTCCTCACGTTTCCGGTTCGAGATCGACCAGTTTTTCGAAGCCAAGGGGATTGAGCGCAGGATGCAGTACGAGACCCGGACGACCGACGTGATCTGTCGTCTGGTTGCCCGGGGGATGGGCGTTTCGGTTGTCGGATCAAGCGGCGAGTATCTGAAGAGCTTTACAGATTGCGTGGCGCTGCCTTTTGCGGCGCCACTCAATTTCCGGGCCGTACTGTTCTGGTCGAAGAACAAGCCGGTTTCCGCCGTTGGCGAAACCTTTCTGGATGTTGCCCGCGCGAGCCTTACGGACGCCGGTTGAGCGCCCGCCGGAAGGTATCGCGCGCGCCGGCACTGTGGATATAGTCGTAGTCGCGCGGATAGGGATCGCCCGCGACAATATCCAGCGCGACAAATTGCGGGCCGGATTGGGCCAGTATGCCGGGCAGCGCGCTGTCCAACCGATCCAGGGTATCGATCTGACATGATCCGGCATAGCCCGCGGCACGCGCCATTGCGTGAAAATCGACCTTGTCAGCGCCGGGCAAGGGGTGTGCGCCGTTGACCTCGTAGACCCGGTTCACCGACAGGAAGTGATACAGGTTGCCGACCCCGGCATTGGCGATGGTCACCAGAGACCCGAGATTCATCAACAGGCTACCGTCACCATCGAGCACGATCACCCGGCGGTCGGGATTGGCCAGCGCCAGACCCAGCCCGTGCGAAGACGCCTGCCCCATCGCGCCCACGGCCACATAGTTCAGGTCGCGCGGGTTGAGCGCCAGCCAGTCGAAACAAGTCTGGTAGACGGCGACAACGATATCATCGTCGCGCACATGCGGGATCAGGGCTTTCAATGCGTGATCGCGGCGCAGGGTCATGATACCTCCGGGGGACGGCCAATCAGGAAGATATGCGGGCGCGACGCGGCATAAGCGGCGTCGATCGCCAGAGGGATATGGTCGATATCCTCGGGGTTTTCGATCAGCGAATGCGACAGGTTCATCGCGTCCAGCACCGGGCGGATGATCCGGACCCCGAAAGAGCCCGAGAGGTCGGGAGGCAGGTGCGGCTCTTTTCCCTGCAGCCCCACCATCATCACGACGGGCAGTTCGTAATCGACGCCGATGGCCCGGATGGCGTTCAGGGAATCCATCAGCCCGGTCTGTTGCATCATCAGCAGGGCGCGGGTGCCGTTATAGGACATGGCGCCACAGATGCTGACGCCCTCGTCCTCCTTGCAGATGCGGGTGAGGCGGAAATCGGGGTCGCGCGAGATCGGCCAGA
>NZ_JBXWSF010000121.1:0-7901 GCF_059613285.1 Ruegeria sp. BHSB058
GATCGGCGCTGCTGGACATTCTGGGCGAGGATTTCATGCGCACGGCCCGCGCCAAGGGGTTGAGCCGCCGTCAGGCGCTGTGGCGGCATGGGGTACGCAATGCGCTGATCCCGGTGCTGACCATCATAGGGCTGCAGTTTTCCTTCCTGTTGGCAGGGTCGATCATCATTGAACAGGTGTTCTATCTGCCGGGGCTTGGAAGGCTGGTATTTCAGGCGATTTCTTCCCGTGATCTGATCGTGGTGGAATCGGTGGTCATGCTGCTGGTCTTTGCGGTGATCACCGTGAATTTCTTGGTCGATCTGGCCTATGCCGCCGTCGACCCGCGTCTGAGGAGCCGCACATGAGCCGTAACCTGACCCTGGGCGCGGGCCTGTCGTCATTGGTGGTGCTGGCGGCGCTCATCTCGTTTGTCTGGACGCCCTATGACCACGCGACGCTGGATATCCCCAACAAGCTGCAAACGCCCACTGCGCAACACTGGTTCGGAACCGATCATTTCGGGCGGGACATGTTCTCGATGATCATGGTGGGTGCCCGTACGTCGATTGCGGTCGCGCTGGTCGCGGTGGGCATCGGCATGGGTTTTGGTGTGCCGCTGGGCCTGACGGCGGCGGCACGCAAGGGATCATGGCTGGACGAGCTGATCATGCGCGGCAACGATCTGGTCTTTGCCTTTCCGTCTCTGGTCATCGCCATCCTGATCACTGCCGTCTTTGGCGCAGGTGCGGTCAACGCGATCATTGCCATCGGTATATTCAACATTCCGGTCTTTGCCCGCATCACTCGCGGTGCCGCGCTATCCTTGTGGGAGCGCGAGTTCATCATGGCCGCCCGTGTTGCCGGCAAGGGCGCGGCGCGGATTTCGGCAGAGCATATCCTGCCGAACATCGCCAACCTGCTGATCGTGCAGGGCACCATCCAGTTCAGTTTGGGCATTCTGGCCGAGGCCGGGCTCAGCTATGTCGGGTTGGGTGCACAGCCACCAACGCCCAGTTGGGGTCGGATGCTGGCGGATGCGCAGACCATGGTCAGCTTTGCGCCGCACCTGGCGCTGATCCCGGGTCTGGCGATTGTTCTTACGGTGCTGGGGCTGAACCTGATGGGGGACGGGTTGCGCGACTGGCTGGACCCGCGCATTCGGGTGGCGCGCGCATGAGCCTTTTGCAGATCGACACCCTGTCGCTGTCCATCCAGGGGACGAACATCCTGAATGGCGTCAGCGTTGCGGTCGAACCGGGCGAGGTGGTGGCAGTTACCGGTGAAAGCGGGTCGGGCAAATCGATGACCGCGCTATCGATAATGCAGCTGCTGCCAAACGGCGCCAGTACAAGCGGATCGATCCTGCTGGACGGGCAGGAATTGCTTGACCGACCCGAAGCCCAGATGTGTACCCTGCGTGGCGCCGGGATCGGCATGGTGTTTCAGGAGCCCATGACCGCGCTCAACCCGGTCATGACCATCGGGGATCAGGTGATTGAAACGATTCTGATCCACAAGGCGATGACCCCTGCAAAAGCTCGGGACCGCGCACGCGAGGTGTTGACGCGCGTAGGCCTGCCGCCCGAAAGCTACCCGCTTGGTCGCTATCCCCACGAACTGTCGGGCGGACAGCGTCAAAGAGTGGTGATCGCGATGGCCATTGCCTTGCGGCCAAGGCTGCTGATCGCAGACGAGCCAACCACGGCTCTTGATGTGACCACTCAGGCGCAAATCCTCGATCTGCTGAAAGGGTTGGTATCCGAGTTCGGCATGGGACTGCTGATGATCACCCATGACCTCGCCGTGGTGGCCGATATGGCCGACAGGATCGTGGTCATGCGAGACGGCGAAGTGGTGGAAGCCGACACCACCCGCCGGTTGCTGACCGGGATGCAGCATCCCTATACCCGCATGCTGTTCGAGGCCTCGGGTCATCAGGTCATCCTTCCCACGGGCCGCGACTCCGCGCCTTTGCTGTCGGTGGCAGCCGTCGTGCGGGACTATCGCCTGCCGCGAAAACGCCTGTTCGGCAAACCGGAGCACCATCGCGCCGTCGATCATGTGAGTTTTACCTTGCATCGGGGTGAACGTCTGGGACTGGTGGGTGAATCCGGTTGCGGAAAATCGACCCTAACGCGAGCCATTCTGGGTCTTGAAGACGTCCAGCAGGGGCATATCCTGTTGGACGGTCAACCGGTTTTCAGCGGCAAAAATCCCAACCTGGAAGTGCGGCGCAAGATGCAGGTCGTGTTTCAGGACCCGTTCGGCAGCTTCAACCCCCGCCACAAGGTCGCGCGCCTGATCACCGAACCCTTTCACCTGCTCGACAGGTCCCCGACCGGATCAGAACGCACTGACCGGATTGCCGAGGTGCTAACCGCCGTGGGTCTGTCGCCGGACGACGCAGGAAAATATATTCACGAGTTTTCCGGCGGCCAGCGCCAGCGTATTGCCATTGCACGTGCGCTGATCATCCGCCCCGAACTGATCCTGTTCGACGAGGCGGTATCGGCCCTTGACGTGTCCGTTCGCGCCCGCATCCTCGATCTGCTGGCAGAGCTGTGCGATGCCTATGACCTGAGTTACCTGTTCATCAGCCACGACCTGAGCGTGGTGCGCACGATTACCGATCGGGTGCTGGTCATGAAAGCCGGCCGCATTGTCGAGGAGGGTGAAACCGAGCAGGTGTTCACCGACCCTCAGCACCCCTATACCGAAGCCCTGATCGCCGCAGCGCCGCGTCTGCCGGACATACGATGGGGCGCAGCGTGATACAGGTACAGGAAGCAGTCTACGCGAGCGACCCTACGGGGACCTCTTGCCATGAACAGGAAAGGATCCGCGCGATGAATGACGCTATCTGGTTTGACCCCGGCCTCTGCCTGATCGGCGGTCAATGGCAATCCTCGTCCTCCGGCCAGACCCTGCCGCTGATCAACCCGTCTGACGGCCTGGAGATCTGCCGGATTGCCCGCGGAAATGGCGCGGATATCGACACTGCGGTCGGCGCAGCGCAAGGCGCTTTGGATGGCGCATGGGGACGCATGACTGCGCTGGAACGGGGTCGCACCCTGACGCGGATAGGGCAGCTGGTGCTGGAGCGGGTAGACGAACTGGCTGCGCTTGAAGCGATGGATGTGGGCAAGCCGCTGACGCAAGCACGGGCCGATGCGGTAGCGCTGGCGCGTTATTGCGAATTCTACGGCGGTGCGGCGGATAAGGTGATGGGGGAAACCATTCCTTATCTCGATGGCTACACCGTCTATACTCTGCGCGAACCGCATGGGGTGACGGGGCATATCGTGCCGTGGAACTATCCGATGCAGATAATCGGGCGTTCGGTCGGAGCGGCGCTGGCGATGGGCAATGCCTGTGTGTTGAAACCGGCCGAAGAGGCATGCCTTACGGCGCTGGCCTTTGCTCACCTGGCGGTCGAGGCCGGGTTGCCCGCTGGTGCACTGAACGTGGTGCCCGGACTTGGGGCCGAGGCGGGGGCGGCGCTGTCGGGACATCCGGGCGTGCATCATGTTTCATTCACCGGATCGGTTGCCACCGGAGCGCTGGTGCAGCAGGCGGCCGGGCGCAACGTGGTGCCGGTGACACTGGAACTGGGCGGCAAATCCCCCCAGCTTGTGTTCGACGATGCCGATCTTGGGGCTGCCTTGCCGTTTCTGGTCAATGCAGGGATCCAGAATGCGGGCCAGACCTGTTCCGCGTCATCCCGCATCCTCGCCCAGCGCGGCATTTATGATCAGGTCCGGGCGTGCATGGCCGAGGCCTATGAGCAGCTGACCGTCGGACCAGCCGCCGAGGATCTGCGGGTGGGGCCACTGATCTCGACCCGGCAAAAGGAGATTGTCGAGGGTTTTCTGGCTCGTGGAGCTGACCTGACCATTGCGGCGCAGGGGCAGATTGTTGCCCACGCGCCTGAAACCGGCGCTTATGTGCGGCCAACGCTTTTTGCTGAAGTCCCTTCAGATCATGAACTGGCCCGGAACGAAATATTCGGCCCGGTTCAGGTGCTGATCCCTTTCGACACCGAGGAAGAAGCGGTGGAGATCGCCAACGGCACCGATTACGGGTTGGTTGCCAGCATCTGGACACGTGATGGCGCGCGGCAGATGCGGCTGGCCAAGCGGCTGCGATCGGGTCAGGTTTTTGTCAACAATTATGGCGCGGGTGGCGGTGTGGAACTGCCTTTTGGTGGCGTCGGCAAATCCGGTCATGGGCGTGAAAAAGGGTTCGAGGCGTTGTATGGCTTTTCGCAACTGAAAACGGTTGCGGCCTACCATGGCTAGGATCGGAGTTTTCCTGGCGCTGATCGCCGTTGCCATTGTTGCCGCAGGGATATTTGGCGCGCTGCACAATCAGGTCACCTATTCGGTCGGGCCGGATTATTTCCATCAGTTCAAGTTCCTTCAGTTTGGCATCCCACCCGAAACACCGCCACGCATCGGCGCTGCGATTGTCGGTTGGCGGGCAAGCTGGTGGATGGGCGTTCTGGTCGGCTCGCCGCCTTTTTTGCTGGGCCTGTTGCTGTTGTCTTCGGCCAGAATGTTCTGGTCGGCGGGGCTGCGTGCGATATTCGCGGTGCTGCTCATGGCTTCGCTTGCTGCCAGCATTGGTTGGGTTTTCGGGTTGATGGCGGTCGACGCCAAGACGGCGTCACAGATTCAGCTGCCCGCCACGATCACCGAGCCGGTGGGTTTCCTGCGCGCGGGCGTGATGCATGATGCAAGTTATGTCGGCGGCTTCGTCGGAATCTTTGCCGCTATCTGGATCATGTTCCGGGCGTCGAGGCACTCGCAGTGAACGACAACCGGGACAATGTGGCACTGGCCATCGCCCTGTCGCTGCTCGCCCTTGTCCTGTTCGATGTCATGGGATTGATCATCAAGTATCTGTCGCCCCGGTATACCGCTGCAGAACTTTCGGCCTATCGCAATTTCTTTGGTATTTTTCCCGCGTTGATTGCTCTGTGGTCATCCTCGGTCTGGCGACAAAGTGGGAGGCCCTGGAAAATCCGGCAGTGGAAACTGGGTCTGATGCGGGGGATTTACGTCACCTTTGCCCAGTTCCTGTTCTATTACTCGTTGGGCAAGCTGGCCTTTGCCACGGCATCCACCATCACCTATTCCAATGCAGTCTTCATGACTGCGCTTGCCGTACCGATGCTGGGCGAGCGTGTCGGGGCCGTGCGATGGATGGCCGTGCTGATCGGGTTTGCCGGCGTGATCCTGATCATGAGGCCCGGAAGCGACACGTTTTCGCTGGATGCGGTCGCACCATTGGGGGCGGCGTTTCTGTATGCGCTGACTGGGGTGTCGGCTCGATTGATGGACCGGGATGTGCCCAGCCCCTTGCTCAACCTGTATTCGGTGGTATCGGCCTTGTTGGGCGCGCTGATCCTTGCCACCATCGCCGGCGGGTTTTCCCCGATCAACCACCCCCAGGACGTCATCTGGATCGTCGCCATGGGGGCATTCGGCGGCACCGCCGTCTTGTGTCTTGTGGTCTCGTACCGGATGACAGAGCAAAGCAATCTGGCCCCGTTCAGCTATTTCGGCATCCCCTTTGCCTTTGTCGCGGGATGGCTGGTGTTTGATGAAACACCGTGGTCAGACCTGTTTCCCGGGGCGCTGTTCATTGTCGGCGGAGGTTTGATGGTGATCTGGCGCGAGCGACGCTTGCGCCGCAAACCCGTTAACCACTAGACCACGACCTTGATCGGTTCCTGCCGGCCCACGTCGAACACCCGCTTGTAGCGCTCGATCTCGGCCTTGGGACCCATCGCCTTTTCTGGATTGTCCGACAGTTTCACCGTCGGGTGGCCATTGGCCGAAACCGCCTTGCAAACCAGAGAGAACGGGGCAAGCCGGTCGCCGGAAACCAAACCGCGAAAATCGTTGGTCAGCAACGTCCCCCAACCGAACGAGACATTGGCCCGCCCGGTAAAACGGGCGTGCAATTCGATAATCTTGTCTACGTCCAGGCCATCCGAAAAAATGATCCGCTTTTTTGTCGGATCCTCGCCGCGTGATTTCCACCAATCGATGGCAATTTCCGCGCCCTTGGCCGGATCACCGCTGTCGATTCGGATACCGGTCCATCCCGCCAGCCAATCGGGGGCGCGTTCCAGAAACCCCTTGGTGCCGTAAGTGTCCGGCAAGATGATCCGCAGATTACCCTCATGCTCGTCATGCCAGTCGCTTAGCACGTCATAAGGGGCCTGCGCCAAGGCCGCGTCATCTTGGGCCAAGGCGCAATACACCATCGGCAATTCGTGTGCGTTCGTGCCGATTGCCTCGACTTCGCGGCGCATCGCGATAAGACAGTTGGATGTGCCGGTAAAGGATTTACCCAAGCCCTCGATCATTGCCTGAACACACCAGTCCTGCCACAAAAAGGAATGGCGGCGGCGGGTGCCGAAATCGGCAATTCCAAGCCCTTTGATCTCTCTCAAACGCTCAATCTTTTCCCAGACGCGGGTCATGGCGCGGGCATAGAGCACCTGCAATTCGAAACGGCGCATATCGTTCAACACTGCCCGCGAGCGCAGTTCCATCAGGACAGCCAGCGCAGGGATTTCCCAAAGCATGACCTCGTGCCACTTGCCCTCAAAGGTCAGTTCGTACTGGTCGCCTTTGCGTTCAAGGTGATAGGGCGGCAAACGCAGGTTTTCGAACCATTCCATGAAATCCGGGCGGAACATCTGACGCTTGCCATAAAACGTATTGCCACGCAGCCAGGTGCTTTCGCCCCGGCTGAGACTGAGCGAGCGGATATGATCCAGTTGCTCGCGCAACTCGCCCTCGTCGATCAGATTGGCCAATGGAACGTGAGTCGACCGGTTGATCAGCGAAAACTCCACATTTGTTTGTGGCTTGTTTCGAAACACTGACTGACACATCAATAGTTTGTAGAAATCCGTGTCGATCAAAGACCGCACAATCGGATCAATTTTCCACTTGTGATTGTAGACGCGTGTCGCGATATCAATCATAGGGCGCTCCTATTCCGCAAATACTTAGAACAAGCGACAATGAGATTGGCAAGAGCGCCCTGATACATGACAATATCCCAGTTGTGTCATAGTCCGGGCGCAAATGGTTTTGATGATTTCCCGGTGTTGGGTAAAAGGTGAAAATTGAGTGTTGTGATGGCTCTCAGGTACGATTTCGACATATTTACGATTATGCCGGATGAGGTATTCGAGAACGAACAGTTCGTGGAATTGTTGAGTCAGACTGGCATCGACAAAAATTCGGCGCACAACAAGATCGCGCTGTTCCGCGATGTGAAAACCGCCGATGCATTGCGCGGTGCCTCGCCCAAAGTGCGGCAGTTGTTTCTGGATTCCGGATTCGGGCTGAATACGTATGACAGCGGCGTGCCCGACGGGTTCTATCCGGCGCGGGATCAATCTGCGCGCAATTACATCCTCAGAAGATTCGTCCGCAACGTCAAATCGACTTCGCTGAAGGGCGAGTATTGCGGCGATTTCGATTTTTCAGAATTCATGGACCACCTTTTGCTGGCGCGTCCCTTGCCGGGGGGGCCGGAAAGAAAACGAACGCCTGCTCGACTTGCCAGCAAGAACACGCCTCCGCAACGCCAGTCGCCGATTGCACGTATCGGATTCGCCATCGGGGTCGCGGTACTGGTTCTGGTGGTCGCCAAATTGCTGGGCGCGGTGATGCAGCGTTAAGGCCCCGTTGATCGCGACTTCTGGCGCGAACGCCGCGTCAACGGCCGCCAGCACCATTCCCCGCGAGACGTCCGAAAACCGATCCGTTGATCAACCCTGTTCCGCCCGGATAGTTGAAGAAAAACACGCCGCCGACCAGTTCACCGGCGGCGAAAAGTCCGGGAATCGGGGCAAGATCATTGTCCAGAACCTGGGCCGTTTCCGGGTCAAT
>NZ_JBXWSF010000122.1:0-7879 GCF_059613285.1 Ruegeria sp. BHSB058
CATTCCGGCCCTCGCGGCGAACCCTGACGTTGAAGCCGAGTGGAAACCGAAACTGATGGCGCGTGGTTACGATCCGTCGACCCGACCCATCGCCGCGAAGCAATCCGCAACCCTTGGCATGGCCATGACCGAAAAACAGGGCGGTTCGGATGTGCGCGCCAATTCCACCGTTGCACGCCGCGATGGCGAGCACTGGCGGCTTCGAGGGCACAAGTGGTTCTGCTCGGCGCCGATGTCCGACGGGTTTTTGACACTGGCCCAGGCACCGGGCGGGTTGACCTGTTTTCTGCTGCCGCGCTGGCTGGACGGCGAGCGCAACGCGCTCCACCTCATGCGGTTGAAGGATAAACTGGGCAACAAGTCCAACGCGTCGGCCGAGGTCGAATTTCACGACGCGCTGGGATTTCAGCTTGGGGACGAGGGCGCCGGGGTGCGCACGATCATCGAAATGGTGCATCACACGCGTCTGGATACAGCGATGGCCCCTGCCGGGTTGATGCGCGCAGCGTTGACCGAGGCGCACCATTGGGTCACGCATCGCAGCGCGTTTCAGCGGCGGCTGATCGACCAACCCCTGATGCGGGCGGTCCTGTCCGATCTTGTCCTGGACTGGGAGGGCGCGGTGACCCTTGGTCTGCGGGTAGCAGAGGCATTCGACGGCACCTCGGTCGAGGAACGCGCCTTTGCCAGGATCAGTGTGGCCCTGGCCAAGTTTCACACCAACAAACGCTGCCCCGTCGTCATTGCCGAGGCGATGGAGGTGTTGGGTGGCATGGGCTATGTCGAAGACACGCCTATGCCGCTGCTCTATCGCGAAGCGCCATTGAACGGTATCTGGGAGGGATCCGGCAATGTGATCTGTCTCGATATCCTTCGCAGTCTTGCGCGCGATCCCCTGGCCAATGAAATCCTGCGGGCCGAGTTGCGGGCGGGCATCGGTGCGGACAGGCGGTATGATGCGGCGTTGAGTGCCCATGAAGAACGCTGGAATGGTCTTCCTCCCGAGGCCGAAGCCCGGTGGTTTGCCGAGCGAACGGCACTGTTGCTGACGGCATCCCTTCTGTTGCGCCGCGCGCCCGAGGCAGTTGCCGACGCATTCATCGCCACGCGTTTGGAGGGCCTAGGCGGTCGCTTACCGGGTGCCATCGGAACGGTAGAAAGCGGTCACATACTGACCCGATTGGGCGGGTGACGCGATGAGCGTCCTGTTCGCAACAAGAGATCGCATGCAAGCCGGAATGTTTGGCTCAGTAAACCACATTCAGCATCAACAGGGAAACGACCAGGAACAGAACTGTCATGACCCCGCCTGAACGCACGAAATCCATCACTTTATAACCTGCGGGCCCCATGATCAGCGCGTTTACCTGATGCGTCGGGATGATGAAACTGTTTGAGGTCGAGATTGCCACTGTAAGCGCAAAAACGGTCGGGTTCCCACCAGCCGCCACCGCAATGGAAACGGCGAGGGGCACGAGCAGAACGGTGGCCCCGACATTTGACATGACGAGCGAAAAGGCAGTGGCCAAAACGGCGACACCGGCCTGTAGTGCCCAAATCGGCCAGCCGTTCAAAATGATCATGATTTGTTGAGCAATCCACGCAGCGGTTCCAGTATTCTGCACGGCTTGCCCCAGTGGTATGAGGCATGCGAGCAGAAAAACGGTGTTCCATCCGACTGCGCGGTATGCCTCGTCCACGCTGAGTACGCGCGTAAGCATCATTCCGGCGGCTCCGGTCAGCAGACAAAGCGACAACCGAACGTCGGTGAACAAAATCAAAGACAGGGAAATCGCGAAAAAGACCAAGGCCCAGCCGACCTTTTGCGGGCGCAGTTCATCCTGCGGAAAATCTGTTGTTACAACAACAAAGTCAGGATCCCGTTTGATCCGCATCAGGTTGTCCCACCTGGTATGTGCAACAAGCATGTCGCCTGCGCGAAATTCCTCAAGCCCGATCTGTGTGGACTCATGCGTTTCGGTTTCTACGTGGCTGAGAGTTTCCTCCCCTCGGTGAATTGCAAGCAGCGACATCCCGTATGTTTTACGAAACAAAAGTTCGCGCGGGCATTTTCCGATCAGCTTGCTGTCAGGTGTCACAACGACTTCGGCTATTCCGGCATTGGTGGGTGCAAACTCCTCGACGAAAATGTCCAGTTCCGGAAGTACGGTCAGACTGAACTTCCGGGCGAATTCCTCAACCGTCCACCGGTTCCCGATGATCGCAAGCCTGCAGGGCGCTGCAATCTCGGCGGTCAGGACCTGAACCATCGAAGTTTTGCCGCGATAGAATGTGGAGATTATGTAAAGATGGTTTTCGTGGTTGATATCCGCCAATACCTGCCCGACCAACGGGCTTTCCGCGGGCACGACCACCTCGAAGACATCCGCTTTGAGTCCATAGACCCGCTGCAAATACTCCTGCGTGCCCTGCCCCGTTCCGGTACTGTCGGAACCGGCGTCTCCTGGTAATACCCATCGTCCGAGCAGCAGAAAGTAGCCGATCCCGGTCAGGATCAGGACAGCACCGATAGGCGTCACCGAGAAAAGCCCGAACGGTTCGATTTTTTGGCCTTCGGGTAACCCCTCATTTGCGGTCAGTACCAGGTCGTTAAGCAAAATCAGAGGTGATGACCCAACCATCGTCATTGTGCCCCCCAAAATGGCGCAAAATCCCATGGGCATCAGCAGGCGCGACAACGGAATTCCGGATCTTGAGGATATTCGGCTGACGACTGGCAGAAACAAGGCGGCTGCGCCCACATTCTGCATGAAGGATGAAATGACACCAACGGTGCCGGAAACGATCGGCAGCACCCGGTTTTCGGCTGTGCCGCCGTATTTCAAGATGACGGCGGCAACCTTGTTCATGATGCCGGTTTTGTCCAGCCCTGCGCCAACGATCATGACGGCGATGATAGAAATCACTGCGTTGGACGCAAATCCATCGAAAAGATGCGTGGCATCCGAGAGGTTCTCAAGGCCTGGCGCATAGCTGAGAAGCCCGACAATGACCAGGACCAGTATTGCGGAAAGGTCAATTCTGACAATTTCGGATACGAACAAGAAAACGGTGAATGCCAGCAGAGCACAAACCACTCCCATCTCGAACGTAAACGCAATTTGTTCCACAGATTTCACCGAGATTTTGTTCGGTTTTGTTTGACAAGAAAATTAGACTATTTCGCCCATCCTGTCATGATGTTTCAATTTTTGACAACCTATTGAAACAAAGTTTCCTTTAGACGCCGGCAACTCTAACCCAGCCCCGTTTCAACGGACACCCATCTCGCCAAATGGTGATCTTTCGACTGATAGTGCGTAGCCGACCCCGAAGATGCGCCGGTCAATCGGCCTGGCGCCGCATCACGTCGCCCCGGCGCCCGCAGTCACCACCTTGCCCAGCACGACCGGCGAGAAATGCGCCTTGCCTCCCGCGCCGAACACATGGCGCTGCAGCTTGGAAAACGCCTCCAGATAGTGGGTGTACGAGGTCAGATCGACTCCCGCCGGAACCGGCAGCATGTCGCCCAGAATGCCGGAATAGCCGCGCACGCTGATCTCCATCTGTGCTCGTGACAGCCCCAGTTGCGCTTCGGCGGCGATGTTGGGGACCGAGACCTGAACGTTGCTCTTGAATGTGGTCGCCTCGATCCGCAGCTGAACAGCCACGCCGATTTCGACCTTCTGGCCTTCGATTTCGCTGGTGGTGAACATCTTGGCCTCTTGCACCACGCCCACCGAACTGCCCTCGGCCCCGCCCTTGAACAGACCGGCAAACCAGCTCAGCTTGCCGCTGGCATCGCGTATATAGGCCACTGAACTGACAAAGTGCTGATCCAGCGTCACCGCCAGATCGGCGGCGCCGGTCATAGGCATCTCAAGACCTTCCTCGCCCCCGTGCCCAGGGTCCATCACGCGAAAACGGTGTTTCGCAAGCGCGTCATCGCTGTCCAGCAGGGGGACATAAGTCAAAGCGTCGGCCATGTCGTTCAATCCAAATCCGATGAGAAAGAATGACAACAGGTTAGCACACTACGCCACCTGTCCAAAATTCGCTTGGGTTCATGTGAACCGTCGTGAGACTTCGACGCGAAGAGCGTGATTTTCTGAATCCGATCAGAAAGCCGCGTCACGCATTACCGGCCCAAACGTCAAGTATGTCTGATCCTGCGTCGCCGATGCGGGCAGAGCGGACATTGGTTCTGATTTCTGATAAGGTTGTCTGGACACCACATCATTGAGGGCAGCCGATGCTCGAACGTCAAGAGGTCGTTGTGATCGGAGCCGGATGGCCGGGCTGAGCGTCGGCTGCGTACTCGGCGAGGCCAGGTTCGACTACGTCATTCTCCAACGCAACCGTATCTGCCAGAACTGGCGATCCCAGCACTGGGACTCGTTCCGGATAAACACACCGAACGTGCTGACCGTCCTGCCGGGCGACCGATACGACGGGGACGACCCGAAAGGCTACATGACCCGGGACGAATTCGTCGAGATGGTTGAGGACCATGTCCGCTGCAACCAGCTTGCGGTGCAGGCTGTCTGCCTGGTTTCTGGTGCAGATGCCATAGAAAGCACATTCGCCACGGTGCGCCATCGAACCGGCAAAACGAAGGGCTACCTCAGCCGAAAGACCGGACTGGCCATGGCCTTCAAACTGATGATGTCGCCGCAGGGCAAATGGTGGGAGCTCGACGGATCAAACCGCATGCCAGAGATCATTCAGGACATTGCATTCGTCGACGGCATCAAACAAATTCAACCAGCCGCCTGATCACGCCGTCACCAACTTTCGGGCATAGCTCATCAAGTGAGATCAATGCTATGTTGCTTAAGTGATTGAAATATGTGTGCGGGGTAGAAAACAGAGCCACCATTGCTTCAGGATCGGAGGCTTGTATCAATCTGAGCTCCGGATTCGTCGATTGGGCCGTGCTTTGTCCGCCTATCAACAGATCTGCGATAAACGATAGTACGAATGGCGCGCGACCATTCGTACAGCCAGGATATGCGTTGCGAGTCAGTTTTACCCCAGTAACATCAGCGCTTCAGTTCAATGTCTGGGGATGCGAGATCGCCGCGCCTTCCGCTTCGTGGGTGTAGAACTCGACCGTCCCGTCCTTGAGGCCGGAATGCACCAAGGGCCAGTTCGTTTCGGCTTGCGCGATACGGGTAGTTTGCTCTGCGATGAACAGATCGCGGGTTTCTTGATCCCAGTTGAGATATAGTTTGTCGTTGATCACGGCCCATCCGTTTACGAAATCAACCTCTGCACCGTAACCCTCAGAAACGGCATAGGAACACCAGCCGTTGTTCTGCGGTTCAAAGCTGGCAGGGTTTGTCGAAAATTTCGTAGCGTTTTCAGACGAGCTGAAGCGCCACGACTTACCCTTGTAGTCAACGCTGTATTCTGCACTCCCGATTTTTGGGGAGTTTTCGGTGAAGTATGCGACAACGTCGAAGCCGTCCATCGCCACGCCGTTTTCCAAGGCATTGACCGCCTCCCCTGCAGATGCAGAATGTGCCCCCATCAGCACAAGAGCAGTCGCAAAGAGCGCGTTTCGCCCTGTCGCCATCGCCAGATTCATCCTATCTACAATGTTCATTTGGAGTCCTTTCACGGGTGATCCGAAATGGGGTTGACCGATTAGTCCCATCGGATCTGTAACTGATGAAGCTGACGCTACCTGTTGATTTCCAATTCGTGAAATACCCATTGGCTTCCAAATCAATAGCGGACATCTATAAACTTGAATTTTTTTGGCACTCATCATTTAATTTTATAGACGTGAGCTATAGTCAGTGTGCCAAAAATGGAAATGTATCAGATTCGGTATTTTCTGACGCTTTGTGAGACGCTGAATTTCACGAAAGCGGCTACACAATGCAACGTCGCACAACCCTCTTTGTCTCGCGCCATAAAGATGCTTGAGGACGAGCTTGGTGGACCGCTGTTCCACCGTGCCCGAAATAGAACGAACTGCACCAGGCTCGGCAATCTCATGCGTCCACAACTACAAAAGATTCTGGATGCAAGTGAGCTGGCGTTGTCGCTTGCGCAAAAGGTTTCTTCGCTGGAGGTGGCCCGTTTGGACCTCGGCATCATGTGCACGATCGGGCCATCACGAATGATCGGTTTCATCAGCAGATTGAGGATGGAGATACCGGACCTTGACTTGCGCTTGCATGTCGCTCCTGGGTCCGAGTTGATTGAAAGGATGAAATCAGGTGATCTAGACCTTGCCATTTTGGGTATGCCGAAAATTCCCGAAATCTTCCACGCGCATACGCTGTACAGCGAGCGCTACGTAGTCGCCTTTCCAAAGGGTCACAGATTTGAGCAGATGGATACGGTGCCTTTGAGTGCACTGAACCACGAGGATTACCTGGACCGAACGAACTGCGAGTACTCCGAATACTTGAAAAGCCTGGATGCAGAAAAAGAGCCGAAACTGAACATTCTGTATCAAAGCGACAGGGAAACGTGGATACAGGCATCGCTTCTTGCTGGAATGGGCTGTGCGGTGATGCCCGAATATCTGCCCATGTTGCCAGGCATAGCGACACGCAACCTTGTTGAGCCGGACATTCGACGCGACATACAGTTGATCACGGTTGCAGGTCGGCGGCACCCGCCAGCTGTTGAAGCCTTCGTCAGGCTGACTCAGAGATATGATTGGAATGCGGGCAATTGCGTCTGAATGAGGCAATGGGTCGGATAAGCAACGTCACATCTTCCAAAGATGGCGGTCAGGACTTTCTCTCTTGGCCGAAACTGGTCTTGAGCCACATCACTGCTTCCTCACCAAACCCTAACCTCTTCGCTGCTAACGCAAGTCTTCTTGGCTCCTGAGGAAAGCCTGTGATGGGGGTCCCGCGCCAGCCCATCTCCAACATTGTCCTTCCCCCCTAAAACTGGGCCATTATGGACGTGTCGCGGTTTGATGCCGCTCCTTTGATAGCATTTATTGCAACAAAGGAGACTGACTATGGGACTGAAACGGACGGACGAATTCCACGCTGATGCGGTGCGGATCGCGCTGACGAGCGGGCTGACGCGCAAGCAGGTTGCATCCGATTTAGGTGTTGGCCTGCCCGGCAGTCGCCGCTTGCGGCGATGAGAGGGGGGCGATCCGGGCACTGAAGATGGCTATCGCCTACGACAGCCACCAACAGGCTGCATCCACCATACGGATCGCGGCAGCCAATACTGTTCGCACGACTATCAAAAACTCCTGCGCCAGCACGGATTCCAGGGTAAGCGTCCGATGAACCCGACCTAACGCTTGCCGCTAGCGGGGGCTAAGTGTCCACCATCGATAGTGGACACTAAGGGGCACTCTATGAGCGGGCGGAAGAAGCGGTTTTGGGCGGATGAGGAGAAGCGCGAGATTTGTGCGCAGGCGGTTACGCCGGGGATGTCGGTTGCGCAGGTGGCGCGGCGGTATGCGGTCAATGCGAACCTTATTTTCAAATGGCTGAAGGATCCGCGGTTTGCGCCAGAGGCTGATGCGTCCGCTCAAGAAGTGATGTTTTTGCCGATTGAGATTGAGGCTGATGTTGCCCGCGAACCTCGGCCCATCGACGTGCCAATGCCGTCTCCATCTGCCTCTCTGTCGGCCAACCGAAAGCCTGGCGCGCGGTCTGATCCCGATGCCAGGATTGGGGGGACTCGTCAAACGTTGACTCAGCGTTGACAAGAAGTGGGGATGTGGAGGCGGGCGGATTGCGCCTGACTTCAAGTATTTGATATTGTTTGTTATATTTGGTTGCGGGAGCAGGATTTGAACCTGCGACCTTCAGGTTATGAGCCTGACGAGCTACCTGGCTGCTCCATCCCGCGCCGGTTTGTTGGCCTTTTGGTTTTTGCCTTGAGG
>NZ_JBXWSF010000123.1:0-7673 GCF_059613285.1 Ruegeria sp. BHSB058
GCTGACCACGATCCTGACAGGAGCAGCGATGATCCGTGAGCGCGAGCATGGAACGATCGAGCATTTGCTTGCCATGCCGGTAACACCGTTCGATATCGCTGCCGCCAAGATATGGGCAAACGCCGCAGTGGTTCTTGTTGCGACGGCGCTGTCGATGACATTTGTTCTGCAAGGATCATTGGGAGTGGTCATCGCGGGGTCGAAGGTTCTTTTTCTTCTCGGCACCGCGTTGTTTCTCTTCACCGCTACAGCTTTGGGGGTATTTCTGGCAACGCTCGCGCGATCCATGGCGCAGTTTGCGCTTTTGGTGATGCTGACGATCTTGCCGATGCTGATGCTGTCAGGCGGCGAAACCCCGATCGAAGGGCAGCCCGAATGGTTGCAGGTTGCAACTCTGCTCCTTCCGTCTCGCCACTACATGTCAGCCAGCCAGGCAATCGTCTTCAAGGGAGCCGGGATCGAAACCGTCTGGCCTGAGTTCTTCTGGATGACATTGCTGGGGGCCATGCTTTTGACCACAAGCCTTTTACTCTTTCGGCGTTCCGTTGCGCATGGCAGCTAGAGGGGCGCGGCGACAAGCAAGGCCACGTCGTGTTCTTCTGACCACCTGCCGTACTGTTCTGATTGCTCTCTTGTGAATCTGGCGCCACGCTACGTTCGAAGAACCTGGCTCAAGGCCCAGCAATCCCTGTTCGGCGCGGACAACGCTCGCGGATTTCTGTTGAGTTCGGTTCGAACTTGCCCTAGTCACGGCACTACCTCGGGGTGCGCGTCACATCGCGCTGAGATGCCATCCGGCGAACCCGTTGAACCTGAACCGGCTAGAACCGGCGGAGGGAAAGGTAGCGGATTCATCCATCCTTGTCCTGACGCCGCAATGGAGGATGATATGAGACATCTGATTATTGCTGCGGGAATACTGAGTGCAACGTCGGCCTTTGCCGCCGACAAACCCCAGTTGACCGTTTACACCTATGACAGCTTCGTATCCGACTGGGGCCCCGGCCCTCAGATCGAAGAGGCGTTCGAGGCAGTGTGTGACTGTGACCTGAATCTTGTCGGCCTCGAAGACGGCGCAGCCCTTTTGTCGCGTGTGCGGCTGGAAGGCGAGAACTCGGACGCAGACGTTGTGTTGGGGCTCGACACAAACCTGATTTCAGCAGCGAGGGAAACCGGGCTGTTCGCATCCCATTCGGTGAGCGCCAACTTTGCGCTGCCCGTCGACTGGAGCGATTCAGAATTTGTCCCCTATGATTGGGGTTATTTTGCCTTTGTTCACAACGCCGACGTGCCGGCTCCCGCCAACTTCCGCGAGCTGGCGGACAGCGACACCAAGATCATCATTCAGGATCCGCGTTCGTCCACACCGGGCCTGGGCCTGCTATTGTGGGTCAAGGCGGCCTATGGGGCCGACGCACCGGCTCTCTGGGCAGATCTGTCCGACAATATCGTGACCGTCACAAAGGGCTGGTCCGAGGCTTATGGTCTGTTTCTCGAAGGTGAATCCGACATGGTGCTGAGCTACACCACCTCGCCCGCCTATCACTTGATTGCCGAGGAAGACGCGTCCAAATCCGCCGCAATGTTCGACGAAGGACATTACATGCAGATTGAGGTGGCCGCAAAACTGGCACATACCGACCAGCCGGAACTGGCCGACGAATTTCTGACCTTCATGGTTTCTGACGCGTTCCAGCAGATCATTCCAACAACGAACTGGATGTATCCCGCCGTAATCCCGTCAGCTGGGTTGCCCAAAGGGTTCGAAACCCTGCACACACCCGCAAAGGCTCTTTTTTTCCAGCCTGACGAAGCTGAACCCGTGCGAGACGAGGCTCTGGCCGAATGGCTGGGCGCACTCAGCCAGTAAGCCCCTATCCGGGGTTCTGCGCGGCTGCACTTGTGGCCGCGCTGATACTGGGGACACTCAGCGCAGTAGCCCTGCGTGCCGAAGCCGGGCGTGGATTCGGCCCGGCGGACTGGGCTGCCTTGCGGTTTACCCTGACACAAGCCACTCTATCGGCATTGATCAGCACCGGGCTGGCCATTCCGGTCGCCCGCGCGCTGGCACGACGGCGTTTTCGGGGTCGGCGTGCGCTTATCGCGTTGCTGGGAGCGCCATTCATTTTGCCCGTCATCGTTGCGATTCTCGGGCTGTTGCAAGTCTTTGGACGTGCCGGTTGGATTTCGGATTTTCTGAGCGTGTTCGGGCTACCACCCATTCAGATTTATGGATTGCACGGGGTGGTCTTGGCCCATGTGTTTTTCAACCTTCCCCTGGCAACCCGTCTTGTTCTTCAGGGCTGGCAGGAAATCCCCGCGGAACGCTTTCGCCTGGCTGCGCAACTGGGCTGTGACGGTCGAGCCATTTTCCGGTTGATCGAGATACCGATGCTGACCCGTGTTCTTCCCGGAACGATGGCCGTCATTTTTGCCATTTGCCTGAGCAGCTTCGCGGTCGCCCTGACCTTGGGGGGCGGGCCGCGCGCGACAACGGTCGAACTCGCTATCTATCAGGCATTTACCTATGACTTTGATCTGGGGCGGGCGGCACTTTTGTCTGCCTTGCAGTTGCTGTTGACCGCCGCCGCCGCACTGACCGCCCTAAGGCTTTCACGCCGGGAAGGGTTCGGTTCAGGGCTCGACAGGGCCATTCGACGTTGGGACGGTGACGGAACGATTATCGATACGCTTTGGATCGTGTCAGGTGCGACTTTTTTGTTTCTGCCGCTTGCCTCGGTTGTGATATCAGGAATAACGGGGCTTGCAGAGTTGCCCATACCGATCATTCGCGCGGCACTGATTTCGGTTCTTGTCGCCGCCGCCAGTACGGTTTTCCTTTTGCTTCTGGCCCTGCCAATGGCTGCCGCAGTTGCCAACAGGCGCTTTGGGTTGGTTGAACTCGGAGGCATCCTCGGGCTTGCCGCGTCGCCGTTGGTGATCGGCACCGGATTGTTCATCATGATCCGGCCGATGGCAAATCCAACGACGTTGGCATTGCCGGTCACTGCGTTGGTGAATGCGGTCATGGCATTGCCGTTTGCTTTGCGAATTCTTGTGCCCGCCGCACGAGATGTATCTTCACGATACGGGCGCTTGGCACTCTCGCTGGATATGGGCGGATGGGTTTTCTTTAAGCGCGTCATGCTTCCCCGTATGCGCCCGCAGATCGGGTTTGCCGCAGGTCTCGCTGCCGCGCTTTCCATGGGCGATCTCGGAGTGATCGCGCTTTTTGCCGACGCACAGGTTGCCACCCTGCCCCTTCAGATTTACCGCTTGATGGGCGCTTATCAAATGCAGGCCGCAGCGGGCGGCGCATTGATATTGCTGATCCTATCGATGGGAGCATTCTGGGCTTTGGATCGCGGAGGGCGGTGGCATGCTGAAGCTTGAGAACTGCGTTCTTGGGAACGGCAATTTCGTTTTGCGCGCCAATCTCCAGATCGAGGCCGGAGCGAGTGTCGCGATAATTGGCCCTTCGGGGGAAGGAAAAACCACCCTTCTGGAAACCATCGCCGGGTTCCGCGATCTGAAAGAAGGGCAGATATCGTGGCAGGGTCGAGACATGACCCATATCCCGCCGGGAAAACGCCCATTGGCAATGTTGTTTCAGGACGGCAATCTCTTCCCTCATCTAAGTGCCGAGCGGAACATAGCCCTGGGGATCCGCCCGAAAGGTCGCCTTTCAAAGGCCGAAGAGGTACAGGTACAGGATGCCCTGATGCGAGTTGGGTTGTCCGGGATGGGTGATCGTAAGCCTTCCCAGCTGTCCGGCGGGCAACAAAGCCGCGTCGCCTTGGCTCGCGTGCTTGTGCAGCGGCGACAGTTGCTTTTGCTGGACGAACCGTTCGCCGCCCTTGGTCCCGCACTGAAAGCGGAAATGCTGGATCTTGTTTCCAATCTGGTTAACGAGACCAATACAACCTTGTTGATGATCAGCCATGATCCCCAAGATGCGCGTCGTATTGCAAATCAGACGATCCTGGTCACGGATGGGCTCGTGCATCCTCCGGCAGTGACAACGCAACTTTTTGAAACTCCCCCTCCGGGCCTGCGCGACTACCTGGGCTAGGGGTGCTCCGAATGGGCGACCATCAGCGATCGCAGCCACGGATCGTTCCGTTCGCGATCGAAACCCAACCTGAGTATGAAGTTGTACGACCAAAGGCTGATGATATCGCGAATGAAGTTTGCACAATAACCTCGAAATACAGCTGATATCGATAGTGTTGTCGAAATCTGAATTCGGTCCGGGTCAAAAAACAGTCCTGGTTTTGGCGCCAGCTCTCTATCACGTGACCGCCTCAGACTAGACGTATTGGCGGTCACTGCTTAACGTTCTGACAAGAATTTAATAATGGGAGGATAATATGTTCAAAATAGCAACCGGCACGATCTTAGGCGCAACAATAGCACTTTCTACCCTTGGGAGTGCTACCACTGGCAACGCCCAGGAGATGTCATTTTTCATTACAAGTGACGGGGCTGGTGACGGTGCGAATTTCGGCGGATTGGAAGGTGCTGATGCGCATTGCACGAAACTTGCCGAAGCTGCCGGATCTTCGCGAACATGGGCCGCATATCTGAGCGCAAGCATGGTGATTGACCGCAGCAGCGGAAGCCCCAAAGTAACCAACGGCATCAGCGCAAGAGACCGGATCGGATCAGGCCCGTGGTACAATGCCAAAGGTGAGATGATCGCGAAAGATGTGGACGATCTGCACAGTGCCAACGCGAATATCAACCTTGAAACCGGGCTGGACGAAAACGGCAATCCTATCAATGGACGAGGCAGCAAGCCGAACGAACATGACATCCTTACAGGAACAGACTCGAACGGACATTTCTCGACAGCTGGCGGGGATACGACCTGCGGCAACTGGACAAGCAACGGCGAGGGTTCTGCAATAGTCGGTCACCATGACCGGGCCGGGCTGAACGACTCCCGGAATATGGTGTCGTGGAATTCCTCGCATGCCTCAGTAGGATGTGGTGAGGCGGATCTTCCCAAGACCGGAGGTGCAGGTTTGCTGTACTGCTTCGCAATCGATTGAGTCTGCGACACCTGTACTTGGTTAACATGTGCCAAGCACAGTCGAACTGTCACATCTTTAGTAGCACAAGCGCCATCGCTGCGACGGTGGCGTCGTGAGCTGCCCCTACGAAATTCGGACACTGACATTGTCTGACGAAAGTTCTCGCTTTTCGTCATCAAAAAAATAAGCGGTGCGCCGATCGCACTTGCAGGGTGAAAGTCCAGGGCAGCAGGGCGTTGAAATCGGATTGCTTGTGCCCGATTGCGATGGCGGTCAGGGTTTTGGCAAGCCACGCGGCATGGGGATCGACGCTGTTTGGCTCCAGTTCCACGCGACCGTCGCCAAGGAACACGGTCGGGCCTTCCCGGTATTTGGCATGTAGCTCTGGGTCTCACCGATGAGTGATTTGGCGAAAATCCAACGTTGCCGCCGACGACGAGATACCGGGAACAGGATCAGAGGTCACAACCAAAGGTGCAAAGTCGGGCTCTGGACGTGTTGCGGTTTGATGCCGCTCCTTTGATAGCATTTAGCCCGAATTGAACCGCCTGCCCGTGTTTCCTGCAGGGAGGATGAGCGCGGTGCTGGAACACATCAAGGCCGAGCAGGACAACACCCCGCCGAAGAAACGCTGCGCCAAGGAAGCCCGCAAAGCCAGCCAGAGCTGCGATGTCTGAGGTCTCCGCCCTGTCGGGCTTTGCTCACCTCAGCGCCCAGTTGGGACATGTCGATTTTGCAGAACCAGCGACATTTCTACTTGGTTACAACATTCTCCACGCGCAGGGGGGCGCTACCTTGGACAGCAACCTGTGCCCTTCACGGAGAACCGGGCAATCCGGCCAAACCTGTACGGGTCGACCGTCAACCGATGTCAGGATCTCGCACCGGATCATGATCGCCCGCCATTGTGTCGTCAAAATGGATATGTGAAACTTCCCAGAAGACAATTAGAGGTATATCCAGTTGAGGAGTGCCGTCACGATGACGGGCAAGATGAAGAAAACCGGCGGCGCCTTCTTGTCGATGCTGCACCTGGACAGGCGAACCAAAACACCTCTGACCCGACAACTTGAGAACAAGATACGCAAAGCGATCCTGAATGGCTCCCTGCCCCAGGCAACGCGCTTACCTTCAACCCGCCAATTGGCACAGGATCTTGGTGTATCACGTCTTACGATCAAAAACGCATTTGAACAGCTTGTCACCGAGGGTTTTCTGGAATCACACACAGGCTCGGGCACTTACGTGGCAAACTTGTCACCCGGCGATCTGCCGATCGAAGTCTCTCCCTCGCGGCGATCGCATCCCTCGCTCAACCTCGGCCCTGTATCACCCCATATAGAGCAGATCCTCGGGTCGCGCTCGACAACCCGACTTGACCAGGTCTCGGCGTTCAGACCGGGTATTCCGGCCCTGGATCTTTTTCCGCGCCGTGCCTGGGCCGAGGCGCAATCTCGCGCAACCCGCAATCAGGATTCAGCTTTGCTTGGATACGGCCCCCCAGGTGGGCTTGAAGAGTTGAAACGTGCGATTGCCGGCCATGTCAGGGACAGCAGAGGTATCGAATGCGACGCGGACCAGATCGTCGTGACAGCCGGTGCTCAACAAGCGTTTTCAATTGTTCTCATGACCCTTCTGACGCGCGGCAACACCATATGGATGGAAGATCCGGGCCACATTGCATTTCGGGATACCGCGCGGCTTCAGGGGTTGAACGTTCGATCCGTACCGCTTGATAGCGAAGGTTTTTCAATCGCCTATGCCGTCGCCAATCATGACCCCTGCAACCTGATTTTTGTCACGCCGTCGCACCAACACCCGCTTGGCATGACGATGAGCCTCCCTCGCAGAATGGAGTTGCTGGAACTGGCGCGCGATCAGAAAGCGTGGATTGTCGAAGACGACTATGACAGCGAATTCCACTATGAAGAGCGCCCCCAACCCGCCCTCAAGGCACTCGACCCGAACGCGGGAATTCTCTATGTCGGCAGCTTTTCGAAAACAATGTTTCCTGCCATTCGGCTTGGCTATCTGATTTGCCCGCCCGGATTTAGCGGCGCCTTTGCCACCGCTGGAACATTGCTAAGTCAGAACGTATCGCTCCTCCAACAAAAGGCGATGGCTCTTTTCATGCAGGATGGGAGTTACAATGCTCATATCCGAAAGATGAAACAAGCATACCGCCTGCGTCGCGATCTTCTTGTCACAACCTTGACGGATCACGCAGCAGATATTCTGGAACCAGCACCTTGCAAGGCGGGTATCCATCTTTTTGCAAGGTTCAACGATACCACGATATCCGATCGTGAAATGGCAAAGCGCCTTTGGGATGCCGGCATCGATTGCCTGCCGGTCTCGATCTTCAGGGATCAGGCACCTGTTGCCCCCGGCCTTCTGCTGGGGTTTGCCTGCGCACCGGAACAACAGATTGTCGAAAAGACCATGCAAGCTGTTGTTTGCCTGAAACGTGGTGTTCAGCTCACATGAACATCTGGAAAGGCCCCGTTGCCGGGGCCTTTTCGCCCTCCTCCCAGTTTATCATGTTGGCCATGGCAGGGAGTATGTTTTGACGTTTGTGAAGAACTTCATGGCTTCGATGACGCCTTCTTTTACGCCGTTTCCGCTGTCCTTGATGCC
>NZ_JBXWSF010000124.1:0-7681 GCF_059613285.1 Ruegeria sp. BHSB058
CGAGCATCCTGGGGCCAAGAGGTTCGATGCCATCTTAGTGGACGAGGGGCAGGATTATCGGCCCTTATGGTGGAACGTGCTGCGCAAGGCGTGCGATCCGGACGGAGAGATGCTCTTGGTCGCGGACGCGACGCAAGACGTTTACGGCACGGCTAGAGCATGGACTGACGACGTGATGAAGGGAGCGGGGTTCCCTGGCGGTCGATGGGCGCAGTTGAGCGTCAGCTATAGACTGCCTCCAGATGCACTAAGTCTTGCACGGGGCTTCGCCGAAGGCTTTCTTCCCAAAGAAGCCATTGACCTCCCTGAGCCTGAGCAAGGGTCATTTGATCTCTATCCGTGCCATCTCCGGTGGGTGCAATGCGATCCGGAGGATGCTGAAAAGGTATGCTCAGACGAAATCCTTTCCTTAATGCGGCAAACCGGAAAGGCCAACTTGGCCAATGCTGACATCACCATGCTGGCAAGTGATATGAAGTCTGGCGCGGGGGTTGTGGCCCGTTTATCTGAGTATCGCGTTCGAGCAGTAGATACGTTTGGTGACGACCACCGTCGCCGGAAAATGGGTTTCTACATGGGAGATGCAAGGATCAAGGCCACTACCTTGCATAGCTTCAAAGGCTGGGAGTCACGCCTGCTCGTTGTCTATGTAACGGAAGCCGCGCACGAGCAAAGCCTTGCTCTGATCTATGCTGGTCTGACCCGATTGAAGCGGAATCAGGAAGGGAGTTGGCTGACAGTTGTGTGTTCCGCACCGCAGCTTCACGATTACGGTCGGACATTCCCAGATCATGTGGCGGTGGCGGACACAGCTGTATTGTAGGTGGCATCGGCACAAACGGTCGTTTTTGGCCGCGCACCCTACCCCGCCCAAGATCAACCGCTTAGCTGTGACAAAACCCCCCGGCAAAACCTTTGCGGTTTTGGCAGGTTTTTGTCACAGTGAAGCATGATTATCGGATATGCCCGCGTCAGCACTGACGACCAAAGCCTGGATTCACAGACGGATGCCCTGTCGGCAGCCGGTGTCGAGAAGGTTTTCGCCGACAAGATCAGCGGATCGAGGCGCGCGCGTCCGGAACTGGACAGAATGCTGGAGCAGCTCCGCGACGGTGACGTTGTGACGGTCACCAAGTATGATCGCCTGGCGCGGTCTCTGAAGGACCTCCTGGGGATCGTAGAAGCAATCCGGGAACGTGGTGCCGGCTTCCGGTCTCTGGCCGAAGATATCGACACGACGACGCCGGCTGGCCGTCTTGTGTTTCACGTCTTCGCTTCCATCGCTCAGTTTGAGCGCGAGCGTATTTCAGAACGAACCAGAGAAGGTCTGGCATCCGCCCGCAAGCGTGGCCGGATCGGGGGCAGGCCCCCTGCCCTAACGTCCGCTCAGAAGGCCGAAGTGCGTCGGATGCGTGACGAGGAACATCGCGCAATCCCAGAGATCGCTCGACTGTTCAAGGTCAGCGAGCGAACGGTACGAAGGGCGTAGAGCAAACGAAACTAAGGTATCTCAACCTGAAGTTTCTGCCTTCCAAGGTAAGCCCCCATCACCTCAATGACGCTCAAGTACATACAGTTGATACTCGGGAACCCAACGGCTGGCTCCTGGTCTGCCGTCACCACAGAGACTTGTGCGAATGGGCCTTCTCCGTGGTTCCGAGCAGGAAAAACAAAACTGCCGGTGCGTGCGTCATCGCCGACGACAGAGCCTAGTGCGAGATGGTAGAAGAGTTGCTTTACAATGTCGGGCCAGCCGGGCGAGTTCGATAACGACGTTGCATCGTAGTACTTGGCGTCTAGCACTTTCAGTGTTGTGCCATCTCGTATCACGATATCAGTCTGCATCCCTCGCTCTTGCACTAGGAGTTGTCCATTGGAGGCTTGTCTAAAGGCAGGTTTAGGGAGCCGGGAGTTCCATCCGCCTTCGACACCCGGCAGGACTTCTCGCAGCATTCGTTCCCAGACGGCGTGGAAGTCGTCGATACCGTATAAGGTGATGCCGTCATTCTGGCGTGGGTCTTCGTCAAGGTACGAGATCAAGGAGTGCGCTAGTCTGATTGCTCTTTGCGCGAACAAGTTTGGCAGCAATGATCTCAGTTTCTGGGACCATAGAAGCCGGGGAAAGTCGGGTGAGGCAAAAGCCTTGAGTTCTGCCTCTCGACCCTGCAGGCCGTCCAACCACCATCCGTGATGCTCGGCAATCTCCAAAAGAACAGCAACTTGGACACGCGCTAGAACGCTTTCATGTGCGTTCGAGGTCCGACTTGTGCGAATGTTGGGGTAGACGATGTTTCCGTTGCCCGAGACCATGGCAAGCTCGCGTGCTGCGGTGCGCGGCCAGTTGGCCTTCCCAGAGTTCTTTGTAGCGTAGCGTACTCGTTCAGCGAAGACTCCATACCGTCGAAAATCATCGGCCAAATCTTGAACTGTGGAGATCAAACCCACGTTCCCATCTTCTGCTGAAGAGAGACCCTGCCGGTCGCGAGTATCTTGGCCGTACTTTGCCAGCACCCGCATCGTTGTCTTGGCAATGCGTTGGTTCTCGGTTGCTGAATCTCCGAGTGTCTTACGAGGCACGAAGACATAGCTCTCTGAGGAACTTGTGCACGCTAGCCCACAGAAATGGACGGTCTCCTTTTGAAGCGTCTTGCCTTGGTCTTTGCGACGAAGTTCTGACGTCAGCTTTTGGTATCGTTCTTCAAGAAAACGAACAGCCACCCGGTCTTGAAGAACACGAGGCTCGTCAGGCATCGCCTGCAACTTCCTCAAGTGCCGCATCTAGGGCACTCAAGAAACCTTCGGAGAAGACCTGTTCGTTTTGAGATACGCGGTGAGACAAGCCCCCATAGGTTTTGACGACAGCGGTATTGAAGATGATATCGCGCCCATGATGGCGAAGCAGATCGTCCCACAGGTAGATCAGCACTTTTCCTGGCACGAAGTCACTAGAGGCAAGCTCAACATCTGACACAAACCAAGGACCCAGCAGGCGATCTTCGGCAATTGAAAGATGATCAGTCAGATAGTCGTTCAAGATGCGGGCAAAGTCTGACCAGGTGATCGAGGCTTGGTTACTATCTGCTTTGACGACATTGAAACGCCCTGCGGGCGAGATCGCATAGTCAATATTGATGTACTGTTGTTTCCAGCGGCGACGGAAGGCCGTATCCAGCGGAAAAACGCCCTGGTCCGCGCTGTTCATGGTGGCTAGTAGCCAGAGATTTGCGGGCAATCTGAGCTTATCGATCTCCTGGTCGCACTCCGTACACAACCAGGCTTTGAATTCGTCCGTTGGAAAGTCTGCATCGTACTTGCCGAGGCCTGTCTCATCCCGGTCCAAGAGAAGGAACAGGTCCCCAAAAACAGCCGCCGCTGGGGCGCGATTGAGTTCTTCTATGATAAGGAAGACCTCTTCGTTTGGGCGGAGGATGGCAGCCCTGAGAGCATGCGCGAAAGGCCCAGGTGAGAACTCATACGTTACGTTATCATCGCGAGTGACGGGCTTTAGCGCTCCGATAAAGTCACCATTCTGAAGATCCGGATGAAAAACTGTTCGGATGCAGGGCCTGTCGCCGACAAGTTCATTAACGGCATGGGTCTTCCCAGTGCCTGGCGCGCCATAGAAGATCAGGTTCTCCGCGCCAGTTGCAGCATCTGGGTTAGCCTCTTCCTCAACATGCTCAGCCTCTCCGGCTGGAACGTGAAGGTAATCCATATTCGCCAAATAATAATGGATGAACTCAGGGCGGAAGCAACAAACGTACCTGTTCTTGGAATCCTCTGAACGACCAAATCCAGTTCGATAGGCGTCAGCGATGGCTCGAACATCAACATAGCAGGAATTTGGAACAGCATGCTCTAGATACGCACCAGAGTCCCAAGCACAGATTATAGGGTCACCTTCACCACCAAGGTAGAAGCCTAGAAGTAGGCAGCGATGGTCTCCAGTTTTTTGCAGCTGGAAATCATCCGCATGCTCCTCATATGGACGAGTGAGTTGAATACGTTTTTCGTATGGCCGTGTTGGGCGGTTTCCATAAGCCAGGTTCGGAAAAATGTAGGTTTCCAGAGTAAGTTCTGTCCCCGCCTTTTCCACCTGTGCAGTGAATTTAACGAACCTACCCTGAGGGTCGTGCTGTTCGGCCTCAGCAGCCCATCCCATGGAAGACAGGGATTGGACTAGTATCTCCCGGCGTTGATCAACGGACGGATGCCCAGGGTCATTTCCTTCAAAAAGGGTCCCGTCTGTAGCTGCCTGCCAAACCATGTACTGCCTCGAAAAATATTGCTTTTCGAGGGGACAGTACCCTTATGCGGTCGATCTGACCATCATGAATGCCGTTACAGATCAGACACCTGCCAAGGATGGAACAGCATCCCTGAGGTCAAACGACTTTGTCATTCTGCCTGAATTGAGTTTTCCCTTCTGGAAGCGCTGCCGTGCTTTCCAAGTCGCGCGGATAGCCGGTGTGTTACGCTGGCATTCTCGAACAAGAGTGTGGTGCAATGGAAAGTTGAAGATGTTGCCCTTGGTCAGGTGAAACCCGTCGCCGATCGACAACCAATAGGACAGAAACAGATCAGAACTCAGCACCCCCAAGCCCAAGAGAAAGTCGTCTTCGCTTTCGAAACCTAAGACATGAACGCCATTTGCTGGACCCTCTCGAAGGCTAACGTAGTTGCGCGCCACCCCTGCAACAAACAGCTTGTGTCTGCCGCTCTTCGATATGATTGAGCCAAGCGTAGGGCTGCCCGCTGCGAGGTCGAGGTAGTCCATAACAGCTTGGCTCTCTGGTCGAGGAAACTGGCGGTCGAAGCTGTAGTCTGACACATCAACGTACTCAGGTGATCGACTAAGCAGATCGGCGCGATCTTTCTTGCTCCACCGGAGCAGAGGCGTTGCCAGAAGCTTCTTTGGCCTCCCGGGCAGCACTGTGAGGATTGTACAACGCTGGCTGTTAGCTTTGTTGGTGTTCGTGTGGCTTGGCTTCCCAGATTTGAACAGGGTGTCCGGGATGTTGTCGAAATTGGATAGGCAGACGGTTCCGCGAGTATCCGTGATCATCGTACGCAAGGCGCTGTAGTCCCGACTGAAGGCGACCGAAAGTGGCACAATAAAGTGGATGCCACCCTCCCTACCAACATGCGTCAAAGCCTTCTCAAGAAAATCAGCATAGATGTTCTTCCAAGGAGACCGCCCTTTCTCGTTTGCAACAAACGGCGGGTTTCCGAAGAAGAAGTAGGGTTTGAAGTCACTACTCAGATCAGCTGAGAGGAAGTCGTCGCGGACAAGCCGAACTCTGTTGAAGGATAGACCCCAACCACCAGCCAGAACTTCCAACTGCTTTTCTACGAAGGCCAGAGCGTTGGTGTTCACATCAACAATGGATAGTTCGATCTCAGCCAGCTGTTCGGCGGTCACACCAAGCGTCAGAAACCTCTTGAAGAGCGCGAAGATCAAGGCCCCTGCCCCGGCAGCGGGTTCAACAAAATGATGCTTGCGTAAAAAGGAAAGCGCATCTTCCTCGTCGAGGACTTCGTTCTGAGCGAAGAGTTCTCTCCAGAAGAAGTCTGCTACGTCTGTCGGCGTGTAGTACGACCCGAGCTTCTTGCGCTCATGCTCAGATTTGCATTCGGAGATGTATGAAAGCTTCTCTTCAGCCTCTTCAGAATGCCGTTGAACAGCTTCAATGTGCGTAATCCAAGCCAAGTGCATGCGTGCAAATCCACCGACCGCTTCAGAGTCGTCATTCTGACCGTAGAAGGTGCTTCTCACGTTTTTGTCTCCCGCCTCGCTCATGCACATCAGGGCAAATGGTTCATCAAGTGAGCAACCATCTCCTGGCCGAGCAAGCATGGTACAGCATTGCCAATCTGCTTCTGAATCGACCTGCGAGTACCGTAGAACTGATAGTCTTTAGGAAAGGTTTGAATTGCTGCGATTTCTGGAACTCTCAGCCGTCGGCTATCCCAATGGAAAGGGCCAACCCAAGGCCCAGGCTGTGCGGCAATCGTGATTGAGGGTTCGTCTGGGTGCAGCTTGTATAGGAAGTTCCAGAAGCGTCCCCCTGGCCGGAAGGTGCGACCGCTATAGCCTTCAACGTCTCGCAGCCCAATGTAATTTCTCCCAGAGGGCACATTGAGAAGTTCCTGGTAGTAAGTCCCGCCACTTGCATCCTCTTGTGGTTCAGAGAACTCCGGCCCCGCATAGGGGGCGATAAAGTCTCCCACTCCGACGTATGGTGCATGCCCGTTCATCTGGTGCGGTTTCTTTGGGTCTGCATATCGCCCCGCCGGGCAGGGTATCGCTGTTCCGCCGCCCTTTACGCCGAATACGAAGACACGCTTCCGCTTCTGCGGGACGCCAAAATCAGCAGAATTCGTACGGAAAACCGTGCAGGCATAGCCATGCGCTTCGGCCTCTTTGACGAAGGCCTCAAAGGTACTCTTGTTTGTCGGATGGAGTATACTTTCAACGTTCTCAAACAGAAAACCTGTAGGTAGCATTTCACCGAGCGCGCGCACGAACTGACCCAGCATGTTTCTGGGGTCATGCTCGATCAGTCGATTGTCGTTCTTGACCCAGTAACCGTTCTTCGAAAAGGGCTGACAGGGTGGTCCGCCGATTAGCACACTTGGTTCAGTGTTCGACCACACCCGGAAGTCAACTTCCTTGATATCTTTCTCAAGTACGTCTGCACCAAGCAAGCCATTGTTAATGCGCAATGTCTGTGCTGCGTCATGGTCATTCTCGACACATGCAACTATGTCCACACCAGCTTGATGTGCACCAACATCGAGGCCCCCTGCCCCTGAGAAAATGCTTACTCCTTTGACCACTGGTTAGACCCCTTCGTTCTTGTTCTTGTGAGTGGCGTTGGCTTGATACAGACCCCACATTTGTTCAACTAACTGCCCTTGTGTGATACCCAGGCGTTCCGCTTCCGCAGCAATCGCTTCACCTATCTCTGGAAAGACTTTGGGGTGCAGCTGATGCGTTCGAGGGCTCGGCTTTCGGCCCGGCTTCTTGCGTGGAGTTCGATCTAAAAACCCCCTCGCCTCTCCCACCTCGTCTACGCGCCGCACTTCTTCGGGTGAATTAGCCTTTGGACGCGCTTTCAGGCCTCCCAGTCTATTTGAGCCGTTCATAGACAGCCTCCGTGAATGCCTGAGCGTTAATCAGTGCCTTATCAACTTTTCCGCCCGTAACCATTTCGGGGTCGTTCATCATCGCAGTCAGATCACCGCCATATGCGAACAGTTCAGAGAACGCCGCACGGGCTACCAAGGAAGGTTCGATTACATCGATCCCTGCCCCACTCAGTTGTTCTTCCAATTCCTTTTGGACACGGCTCTTGACGGCTGCGCTTGTCTTGGTCAGCACCACAGCATGCCTTATTGACCGCCCAAGCGCTTCTTCTTCTTCACGAACCAACGCCAATGCTTCCGAGCCGATCTCTGCATCGAGCGCTGTCGGCTGCATCGGGACTATCACCAGGTCCGCTTGGGAGATGGCGCGGCTGACCAGCTGAGATGCGACACCCTCCAAGTCCACAATGACAATCTTGCCATCACCATCTGCGCTCCGAATCGTCGGGACGATTTCTGAACGCCCGACCTCGCTCCTGAGCGTGACGCCTGCAGGAGTGCCATGCGACGCCCATCTGGTCAGGGACTTGTT
>NZ_JBXWSF010000125.1:0-7659 GCF_059613285.1 Ruegeria sp. BHSB058
GATGGCGGACCTGGGTATCGACGTGATCGAGAATACCGGTGTCGAAAGCATCGAACTCGGATGCCTGACGCTGACGGATGGACGCCGGATCGAAGCCGAATTCGTCACTGGCGCTGCGGGTGCGCGCGCCTATGACTGGATCGCTGAATCCGGTCTGGCACTGCATGATGGCTACATCTCGGTGAACGGCTGTCTGCAATCCAGCGACCCGAATGTCTTTGCCGCGGGCGACTGCGCTCATCTGGCCGAAGATCCGCGCCCCAAGGCCGGGGTCTATGCGGTGCGCGAGGCACCGGTTCTGTTCGACAATCTGCGCGCCGCGCTGGGGTCGGGCCGAATGCGCCGCTATGTTCCGCAAAAGGACTATCTGAAACTGGTGAGTTTGGGCGGAAAATCCGCGCTCGGCGAACGGTTCGGAACATCTTTCAGCGGTCCGCTGATGTGGCGGTGGAAAAACCACATCGACCAGAAATTCATGAACCGGTTCCGCGACCTGCCCCGGATGTCGCTGCCGCCCCTGCCCCGCCACCATGCGGCAGGCCTGCGCGAGGCACTGGGCGACAAACCGATGTGCGGAGGGTGCGGCGCCAAGATCGGGCGAGGCGCGTTGCGCGAAGCGCTGGCTGCCCTGCCACATCACGTACGGGCAGATGTGACACCGCTGCCGGGCGACGATGCCGCCCTGCTCAGGACCGGCGGGGTGCGTCAGGTCATGACCTCGGACCATTTGCGCGCGTTGGTGGCTGATCCGGTCCTGATGTCCCGTATTTCAGCGGTGCACGCACTGGGCGACATCTGGGCAATGGGCGCACAGCCACAGGCGGCAACCGCGACCCTGATCCTGCCACGCATGTCGGTCGACTTGCAGCGGCGCACAATGGCCGAGATCATGTCCGCCGCGAACAGCGTCATGCGTGCGGCCGGGGCGGAAATCATCGGTGGCCACAGTTCGATGGGCGACGAAATGACTATCGGCTTCACCGTAACAGGTCTGTGCGACCGCGACCCGATCACCCTGTCGGGCGGCATGGCGGGCGACAGCCTGATTCTGACCAAACCATTGGGCAGCGGTGTTCTGATGGCCGCCGAGATGGCCGGACAGGCAGACGGTGCCTGGATCGCCGCCGCGTACGAACATATGGTTCAGCCCCTAGGCGATGCATCTGCGATACTTTCGCAGGCTCATGCAATGACCGACGTGACCGGATTTGGCCTTGCCGGACACCTGCAAGGCCTGTGCGAGGCATCAGGATGCGGTGCTGAACTCGATCTGGATGTGATTCCGGTCATGGCAGGAGCGTTGGACCTGGCCGAAAAAGGCGTGCGATCCACCCTGTTCACGGACAACCGGGGGCTGACACGCGAGTTGCCCGAAGGTGGCAAGACCGATCTGTTGTTCGACCCGCAGACTGCAGGTGGCTTGCTGGCGGCTGTCTCCCCAAAGGATGCCGAAAAACTATTGCAAGAGTTACGAAACGCCGGATACCCGGCCGTAGTCATCGGTCGGTTAACCGACAGGCCCGGTCTGACCCTTCAGAGCTGAGACAGAATCCGTTCGATCTGTGCCACAGCGTGATCCAGGCCCGTACTATCCAATGATTGCGCGGTGACGCGCGCCAGCGGTTCGGCCGCACGCGCCCTGCGCGACCTCGTGTAGGCCGGGTCATAGTGCTGCTCCATCAGCAAGCGGGTCAGCCCTTGCTTGTCCCCGGCTTCAATCAGACCGAACCAGGTATCCACCACATCGTGTCCCCTATGAAACCGTAATGGGTTCAACCGGTCGCGCAACCGGTCGCCATCCGAAAGGATGTCATCATAAGCACGAACGAGATACGCCGCCCGCGCCTCGATCGGGGCGGAGAGTTCGATCCGGGGTGCCACACAGAGTGATGACCACAGACTGGGCGGCAGGATGCGTTCACCCACCTTCGATGATTCCGCCTCGACCACGACGGGCCGTGCGGGATCAAGCGCGCAAAGCACCCCGGCAAGGGCCGATTCAAACGCTTTCTGGCTGGGTTGCCCGCCAGGCATTTCCCCCAATAGCGAGCCGCGATGATTGGCCAGCCCCTCCAGGTCTACCACCTGTGCACCGCGCGCACCGAGGCGCGCCAGAAGCTCGGTCTTGGCGGTTCCGGTATACCCATCCAGCGCAATGAAACGATGCGGCAGGGGATCGTCATAGAGATACCGGTTCACCAGCCGCCGATAGGTACGATACCCGCCCTCGATCACGTCAGCGCGCCAGCCGATCTGTTGCAGCATCCATGTGAACGATCCGGAGCGCTGCCCGCCGCGCCAGCAATAAACCAGTGGCCGCCAGTTGCCATCATGGTGGCTAAGGTGCTGTTCCACGTGACCCGCGGCGTTTCGGAATACCAGCGCGGCCCCCAGTTTGCGGGCCAGAAACGGGCTTTGCTGTTTATAGATCGTACCCACCCGCGCGCGTTCCTCGTTGTCGAGAACCGGCAGGCTGATTGCTCCGGGCAGATGATCCTCGGCGTATTCCGCCGGGCTGCGCACGTCGATCACGGTGTCGAAACCGTGGGCGTAAAGCTCGGGTAAGGTGTTGAAATTCAGTGCCATGATGACCGTCTATCCCGCCCGCAGACAAAGGGAAAGAGGCCGTAGGCATACATCAATCAGCGCCAGTGGCCAGGGGTTCGATCAGATCCGGCCCGCTGGCCCGGTTGGAATTGACGGCAACGCCAACCCGATGAAATCCCAGCACATCTTCACCTCCCGGCTGCATCAGGCGCGCTGCCCCCTTGCCCGCTTCTCCGAGCCACAAGGGCCAGTTTTCACTTTCCAGAACAAGCGGCATCCGGTGGTGAACGGCGCTCATCCTCTGATTGGCCTGCGTGGTCACGATGGCGCAGGTGGTTTCGCGGGCATCTTCAGGCCCCCAATCCTGCCAGACCCCGGCAAAGGCGATGGGGGCGTCGTCGCGGCGACGGATGTACCAGGGCAGCCGTTGACCTTGATCCGTCTTTGTCCATTCATAAAAACCGGTGGCCACGATCATGCAGCGGCGCTCGCGGCAGGCGGCGCGAAAGGCCGGTTTCTCGGCGATGGTCTCGGCACGGGCGTTGATCAGCAGCGGACCCGAGTTGTGCGATTTGTACCAGTGCGGGAGGAAACCCCACCGCATTTGTACAAGTTGTCGACCGGTTTCTGCCGCGCGGATCACATGCACCTGATTGGTCGGACAGACGTTGTAGTTGGGCACCGGCGGCAAAGCGTTCGCTGGCTGCGCTGCAAACAGCTGCGCCATCGCGTCGCTTGGCAGGGTTATGGCAAATCGACCGCACATCCCCGCAGCTTAGGGCCGGAAATGACGAATGCAATTCCCCGGCTCACAGGATTTCTCTTGCACCTGTCCGTGATTGCCGGTGTAACCCGTGTCATGACACTCGAAAACGATCTGAAATCCACGGTGATGCTGCTCAATCAGGGGCGGCTCAAACCCGCTCTCAAGGGGGCGAAGGCGGGTATTAAACGGCACAAGTCCCATCCGGCCTTTCCCAATATCGCGGGCATCTGCCTGTCGGGGCTGGGCAAGCACAAGGATGCGGTGCCCTATTTCAAGAAGGCGCTCAGCCTTGATCCCGGGTTTCAGGACGCACGCAAGAACATGGCGCAGACACTGGTGTTTCTGGGTCGGGCCGACGCGGCGATGCCGATGCTCGACAAGGTGTTGCAGGCCCAGCCCAAGGATATCGGCGCGCTTTACATCAAAGCGCAGGGATTGATGGCACAAGGGGACAATGACGGCGCGATGGACTGCGTCTCGGAGGTTCTACGCCTCGAAAAACGGAACTATCGCGCCTTGCGGCTGCGGGGTGTGTTGCGCAAGGCTGTTGGTGACTATGAAGGTGCCGTTGCGGATTTCGAGGCGTTGTTGGCGATGAACGCTAATGACGTGGAAACGCTGGTCGATATCAGCCTGCCACTTGCCCGCCTGATCCGCAGCGACGATGCGACGGCGGCGGCGCGCAAGGCCGTGGCGCTGGCCCCCGACAACGCCGAGGCGCGGCACCGGCTGGCGACGCAGTTGCTGTCGAACGGGGACAGCGAAGGCGCTCGGTCAGAATGCGAAGCGGTTCTGGCACTGGTTCCGGGGGATCCGGTGGCGCTGGAAACGCTGGCACGGATGAACAGCGCTGAGCAAAATGCAGAACTTGCGCCCCGGGTCGAACAGGCGCTCAAGACCTTGCCCAAGGACGCGCCGGACCGGACCTATCTGCATTTTGCCCGCGCGCGAGTTGCCCAACAGGCGGGTGACATGCCGGGCTTTGCCGAGCATCTGGGCAAGGCCAACGCAGCGATGGCGGCAAAGGCCCCCTATGACGCAAATGAGACGGCGCAATCGCTGGCATCAGTGCAAGGTCGGTTTCCGGACGAGAATTCCGCGACTTCCCCACTCGAACCCGCGTCGCCACGCCCGATCTATGTCGTCGGCATGCCGCGTTCGGGCACGACCCTGACCGAAGTACTGCTGTCGGCGCATCCCGATGTGGTGTCTTTGGGAGAGCGCGCGGTGCCCGCCTTGCTGCTCGATCACTATCTGACCGACAACACGCCCTATGACACGGATGCCGCGCGTGCCTATGCCGAGGCAGACCGTGCGCGTCTGCCGGAATTTGCACGCAAGGCGCAGGCTTATGTTGACAAGATGCCCGAGAATTACCGGTTGCTGGGCTTCCTGTCCAAGGCGCATCCCGAGGCGCGCATGGTCCAGCTCAGACGCGATCCGCGCGATGTCGCCCTGTCGATCTGGCAGGCCCATTTTGCCGGGGGGTCGATGACCTATGCCTATGATCTTGCGGCCATGGCCGACCGGTTCAATTTTCACGCCCGCGTCATGGCGCATTGGCACAAGGTGATGCCGGGGCGGGTATTCGAACTGCGTTATGAAACCCTGGTTTCGGACATTGAGGGCGAGACAAAGAAGCTGGCAGAGTTCTGCGGCCTCGACTGGGTCGAGAATATGGCGCACCCCGAACGCCATGAGGGACAGGTTCTGACCTTCAGCGACACGCAGTTGCGCCAGAGCGTGCATTCCCGCTCGATCGGGAAGTGGCGCGAGCATGCCGAGATGCTGGCGCCGTTCATCGACGGGCTGGACCCCGGGCTGTGGCCCGAGATCCGCGACTGATCATTTCTGGATGATGCGGCCGTCCACGTAAGGTTGATAGGGCGCGTTTTTCGCCAGGTATTCCGCGGTGACATCGGCCAGGTCGGGACCGAAGTCATAGGCGTTCTTGTCGTCACCCGCGAACACGTCATAGCCGTCGCCGCCATTGCGGACATAGTTGTTGGTCACCACAAGATAAGTTGCCGCCGGGTCGATGGGCACGAAACCATCGTCGCTGGCGACCATCACCTCGACCACCCGGCCCTCGTTCGGTGCGATCGACGGGTCCCAGGTAAAGGTCATGCCCGCCACCTGCGGGAAGCGGCCCTTGACCTCTTCGACCTGGCTGACGCCGTTTTCCAGCGCGTCGATTATGCCCTGACCGCTGATCTGGAAGGTCGATAGCGTGTTCTGAAACGGCAGCACCGTCAGGACCTCGCCCATCGTCACGTCGCCGGGATCGATCGAGGCGCGCAACCCACCCGAGTTGGCGATGGCGATTGTCACGCCCTGATCCGCTACCCGATCCAGCATTGCGTCGGCCACCAGGTTGCCCATCTCGCATTCCTGCACGCGGCAAACCGAGCGGTCGCCCTGAATCGGAGCAGCGGCGTTGGCGACAACCTTGTTGCGGATCTCGTCCAACGGCTGCGCCAACTCGTCGATGCGCGCAACGGTAGCTTCGTCCTCGGTCACCGTGGCGTTCATGATCAGCGGCTCGCCCTCGGCGACGGTGACGTTGCCGTCGTCATCGAAGGTGACGTTCAACTCGCCCAGGAACTTACCATAGGCATAGGCCTGAACGATCGGCACTCCGTTGACCATGGTCGGATAGGGGCCGACCGCGTCTTCGAGCACGTTGGACAGAAGCGTATTGGAATGCCCGCCCACAATCACGTCGACACCCGAGGTTTCGGCGGCAATGCGTTTGTCGGCGGCATAGCCGGAATGGCTGAGCACGACGATCTTGTTGATGCCCTCACCCGTCAGCTTGTCGACCTCGGCCTGTACGGCGGGCACCGGATCGGAGAAGGTGACGTTGGGACCGGGCGAGGCGATTTCCGGCGTGTCGACGGGTGTAAGGCCGATCAGGCCGATCTGTTCGCCGCCCACCTCGATCACGGTAGATTTCTTGAGCACACCTTCGAGCAGTTCCTCGCCACTGAAATCGGCGTTCGACATCAGGATGGGAAAGTCGATCGCGTCGATGAAGCCGCGCAGAACCTCGGGGCCGTCGTCGAATTCGTGATTGCCCACGGTCATCGCGTCATAGCCCAGCTTGTTCATCATCTCGGCCGCGACCTTTCCCTTGTAATAGGTATAGAACAGCGAGCCCTGGAACTGGTCGCCGCCGTCGACAAGGATCGAGTTGCCGGCTAGCGCACGCGCGTCCTCGATCGCGGACACAAGCCGCGCGGTGCCGCCAAAGCACTTGCCCGCGGCGTCGTCCTCGGCATCGCAGGCGCTATCGTATTTGTTGATCGGCTCGAAGCGGGCGTGGAAATCATTGGTATGCAGAATGGTCAGCTTGTATTCGGCCACCGCCGCGCCGGCGGTCAGGCCAAGCGCGGCAACCGAGGTCAGAAATCGGGTAAACATCTGGTTGACTCCCTAAAGTTGTTTTTCTTTGGATCGTGCGCCGGGTCTTTGGCAGAGTCAAAGGGTCTGTGCAGGCGACGTAGGGGGAATTGCGGCTTGATATTGCCCCGGCCCCGAGGCATCTGGGCGTTATGCTGATCTACAAGATTTTCCGGGCGGACGAATGGGCCGTATTACAGACGCAGGGCGAGACCACTGGCGCGCCGGTCGATGTGGCCGACGGGTTCGTTCATTTCTCGACCGCCGAACAGGCTGCCGAGACCGCCGTCAAGCATTTTGCGGGGGCCGATGGGCTGACCGTGCTGGCCTGCGATGGCGACGCGATGGGCGATGCGCTGAAATGGGAAGTGTCTCGCGGCGGTGCATTGTTTCCTCATCTTTACCGCAACTTGCGGCTGTCGGACGTAGTCTGGGCCAAGCCGCTGCCGCTGGTGGACGGGCAGCACCGCTTTCCGGATGAGATGGTATGAGCGGGTATGTCGATCCCGAGCGGGAGCAGTTCGAGGCCTTCAAGGCACTTGACCGTGATCACCCCATCGAAATGCTGAACCTTGTGAAATTTCGCGACAGGGCGGTTTACCCCGAAGGTCACGAACTGGCGGGCGCGGGGTTGACCGGGGCCGAGGCGTACCAAAGGTACGGGGCCGAAACCGCGCCGATCATTGCGCGGCTCGGGGCCGCGATCGTCTGGCGCGGGGCGTTTCAATCCGTTCTGATCGGACCTCAGGAAGAGGCTTGGGACGAGGTGTTCGTTGCTCGCTATCCTACGGCACACACGTTTCTTGAGATGGTGACCGATCCGGTTTACAGGCAGGCCGTGGTGCACCGGCAGGCGGCGTTGGCGACCTCGCGCCTGATCCGCTGCGCCCCGGCCCAAAGTGGAAAGACATTCGGATGAAGATGATCGAAAAACTGGGGTTGGC
>NZ_JBXWSF010000126.1:0-7648 GCF_059613285.1 Ruegeria sp. BHSB058
GTTTTTCGGTAAAGGGGTCGCCGACCTGAACGGTGGGACGCTTCTCCTCGATCGTGTCGTCGAATTCGGCGCTGGCCATGGTGGCGCCGCCGACACCATCGCGACCGGTCTTGGCGCCCAGGTAAACCACCGGCATGCCGACGCCCGAGGCGGCAGAATAGAAAATCTTGTCGCTGTCAGCCAGACCCGCAGCAAAGGCGTTCACAAGGCAGTTTCCGTTGTAAGCCGGGTGGAACCGGACTTCACCACCAACGCAAGGTACGCCAAAACAGTTGCCATAGCCGCCGATGCCCTCGACGACGCCATTGACCAGCTGGCGGGTCTTGTGGTGGCCGGGCTCTCCAAAGCTCAGCGCGTTCATCGAGGCGATAGGGCGCGCGCCCATGGTGAATACATCGCGCAGGATGCCGCCGACACCAGTTGCCGCACCTTGGTACGGCTCGATGTAGGACGGGTGGTTGTGGCTTTCCATCTTGAACACCACCGCCTGACCATCGCCGATATCGACGACGCCCGCGTTCTCGCCCGGACCACAGATCACTTGCGGACCCGAGGTGGGCAGCGTGCGAAGCCATTTCTTGGAGGATTTGTAAGAGCAGTGCTCGTTCCACATCGCCGAGAAAATTCCAAGCTCGGTAAAGGTCGGCTCGCGCCCGATGATTTCAAGGATCATGTCGTATTCATCGGGTTTCAGCCCATGGGCTGCGATCAGTTCCGGTGTGATGGCGGGCTCTTGCATCGTCTGTCCTGTCCCCAAGCTGGCCGATATTGCGGGCCTTTTAGGGCAAGGGCGTGCCGGGGGAAAGTGCCAAGAACGCGCAGATGGATCAGAAACGCTGGCCGACGTATATATAGAGCGTGTTTTCGTGCTGGTCGTTGCGGCTGGCATCGATGGAAAAGTCCAGCGGAAATTTCTTTGACACCCTGTAGCGCGCGCCGATGCCAAAGGCCGCGTGCGTTCCGTCGGCGTCGAGATCCTGAAAGTGCGGGCCTACTTGCCCGACGCCCCCGAACGCGACCAACCCGATGCGGTCGGAAAGGCGCTGACGAAACTCGACCTGAAGCGAAGCCGAACGCAGATCGAGGAACTGGGTGGCGGAAAAACCGCGGAACGCATCCACGGTGCCAAGCCCGCATTGATCAAAGAATGGCGTCTCTGAGGATGACGCGCATAACGACAACCTGCTGGCTATGACCGAGCGGTCCCAGGGGCTGAGATAGAAAGTGTAGTTCACATAGGATTTGGAGTAATCCTGAATCAGCCCGCTGAGGCCATAACCGCGAAATGCCTCGAAATGCAGCGCGTGGCCGCGAGTGGGATAGATCGTGTCGTCGCGTGTGTCCCAGTCGGATACAACGCCGACATTGCCGATCTCCGCCCTCAGAAACTGATCGAATGGTGGAGGAATTGGCGGCAACCCCGCAAAGGCGGGGGTGATGGTTGTATCCAGATAGCGGAATGAGGCCCCAAATGACAGATCCGGCGTCACCCCATAGGATACGCTCAGTTTGCCCAGCGTTCCGTCTTGCCGGATCGGAATGATCCCCGTGCCGGTATACAGATCATATCGAAGGTCAGCTTTGCCATAGAGCGCCTTGATGATCCACCGGTTGTCATCAAGTTTCAGGCTGATTGCCGCGGCGCCTGCCTTGCTGCCATTGTCCGAACGAAGCCCCCCTCCACCGATGAAGGACGGGTCGGAACCTTCGTCGAGTTGAAACAAATACCCGGCTCCCAGCACCAGCCCCGAGCCAATCGTAGGGTTGGAAAATGGGATAGGGGCCACCACGAATGAACCGCGCCTGAACCCGTATTTCTCATCCTCGCTGGCATGTTCCAGGCCGCCGACATTGGTATCGACCACGCCGCGCGCATTTTGGGCGGAAACACTTCCTGCCAATAGCAGCAGTAACGCCGTCACAATGCTCGCCGCACTTCGAACCAATTCTACTCCTCGTCGGGAACACCTTGCATCCAAAGCCTCACTTTTTCTGCTCCTGCTGCTGCTGCGCGACTTGCTGGTTCACCGCCTCTCCGGCGGCCGCTCCGACCGCAGCTTTCTGTTCGTCGGTCAGGTGTTCGGCTTCTTCCAGTCCCGGAATCGCGACGCGAACTTCGCGGCGGGCAAAGTCGATTCCGTTTTCCTTGAATGCGGATTTGACCCTGTTGAAAATCTCCTTGCGCAAGGTGAACTGCTTGCCCGGCTTTGCCATGAACTTGCCCCGGATGATCATGCCCACGTCATCGAAATCGAACACGCCCTGCGACTTGAAGGGTTGCAGGAACCCTTCCTTGTGGAGCGGATCTTCCATCATTTCGGCACCGATTTTCTTGAAGATCTTCTTGACCTTGTTCGGATCAGTGTCGAAGGGCACCGTGAACTTGAGCTTCATGATCACCCAGTCGCGGCTGTAGTTCGTCAGTTTCTGGATTTCGCCATACGGGATGGTGTGAACCGGGCCGCGATGGTGGCGCAATTGCATCGAACGGATCGAGATTTTTTCAACGGTCCCGGTGGTGCCACCAACATCGACATATTCACCGACGCGGAATGCATCGTCGATCAGGAAGAAGATGCCGCCGACTATGTCCGAGACCAGCTTTTGCGCGCCAAAACCGATGGCCAATCCCATGATCCCGGCCCCTGCCAGCAAGGGCGTAATGTCAAGACCCAGCGCACCAAGAGCCAAGAGGCCGAATATCACGGCAATCGCGACCTGAGCCGTCACCCGAAGCAAGGGCAGCACCGTTGCCAGTCTTGAACCGCCGGCACCGCCGCCTTCGCCGGCTTCTTCGTCCGGGCTCTGTTCCGACGCGGTCTGCTCCCTGGCCAGACGCCGGTTGATCCACAAAGAGACGATTTCGTTCAGAATATAGCCAATGGCCGCGATGATGAAGAACTGGATCACCTTGCCACCGGCATCCGTGCCGACACCGGCAATTTCCTGCAAGTCCAGATCCCATGCATTTGCGATCATCAGGACAACAAAAACCCCGGCAAGAACGCGCCCGATCCGGATGTAGCTGCGTTTTGTCGACTTGTATGCGCGCTCGGCAATCGGCCCGCCTCCGATCATCGGAGGTTGCAGGTGGCGCACCAGCCCGCGGATCAGGGTGTCGATGGCCGGCACGATCAAAAGCCAGAACATGGTCGTGAAATGGGCACCTTCCGCCAAAGTGGCCAGAACCTCCGGATTGCGGATTGCTGACAGGTACTCGACGACGAACCACATCACGACCGATACGCCGATGGCGAAGTAAGGATAAAGTTCCGCCACGCGTTCATCGAATTGGGTGCGGTCCGGATCCGTACCGCGCATCATATCGCTCAGGCCGTCGCGGGCGGTCCAGGCAATCAGCGCGATATAGATGTGAATAGAGGTGTTCAGCCAGAACCCAAGCCGGGTTTCGGCCATCGATACACCATTTTCGACGTTGAATACGATGATGAACAAGGTGAAACCGATCAGCAGGAAAAGGCCGATCAGGTTGCGGTGCAGGTACTTCGCCCAGTGATCGTTGACATTGACCAATCGCAGCGAAGATTTTTCGGGGGCCAGAACAAAGCGCGAGATCGCAGCACCAAGTCTTGGAAACCAGATCAGATAAAAGACGAATGGCGCCACATGGGCGATCTGTTGTTCGTCAAGCAACCGCCGTCCGACGAACACCAAGACATAATAGAACACGACCAGGCCCAGAAGTTCCCGACAGAAACGGCGGAACAGGAAAGTCACTGCCCCACGGAGGTCGGCGGACGCATCGCCGGGAACGGCTCTGGTCCATCTCCTTGTCCACAGGCCTACGGCCTTTTCGGCAGCATATCCGATTGCCAGAGCCAGCAAGGTGTATCCGAAAAGCGAAAGCAGCCTTCCTGACCCGAAAGTGGTGGCAAAATTGGTAATCGCTTCAAGTTGTTTGGAAAAGAGAGATGGCAATTTCCTGATCACGTCTACCCAGGATGCAGCCATCGCATTGACGGTATCTGTGATGGAAGTGACGAGGCCTTTTTTCGGGCTGCCGGAGTCAGATTGCTTTTTCGCCACCGCATCAAGGCGTTCCAGCAAGAGCGACCTGACCTGGTCGTCCGACATTCGCGCCACAAGATCGTCCACCTGATCTGGTGTCAGATCTTCGGGAACGACGGGTGTTGTTGCGGAACTGGCCGACGAATTGCTGCCAGGTACCTGCGCGATCGACACAGTTCCCAGGATGGCAAAAAGAAAGGCTGCCACAACCAAGCGGAAGAAGCGGAACATATAAGACCCTCGGTAACGAAATTGTGTTTGTTTTCCGCGATCATATGCTGTTGCAACATATTTTCCAGAGAAATCCATAGAATCCGGCGGGTCGGGGAAAAAGCAAAAAAAAGGCCGAGCTCTAAGCTCGGCCAAAGTCCAACAGGGAGGTATGAAGGAAGTAAGCGTTGCAGCATCACCGCCTTCGAGATGTCATTTAGTAATGAGTTACCGACCGTTCAAGAGAAACTAGGGTGCAAGCGCCTCATGTCCGATATGATCAGCGTGCATAGCTACAGTTTTCCGAGTTGCCTCAGATGCTTGCGGTGCGCGATGATCTCATCCTGCACGAAATCGCGAAACGCCGCGATGCGCTGTGAATGTCTCAGTTCTTCGGGATAGGCAAGATACACCGGAACATCCGCGCTTTCGATATCAGGCAGAACCCGAACGAGATCCGGGAAATCTTCGGTTACGTAGTCAGGCAGGACGCCAATTCCGAGATTGTGCAGAACGCCCTGCAACACCCCAAAATAATTGTTCACGGTCAACAACGAGCCGGGATTGTACGTCATCAGATGTTGGACAAGTGACGCGCTGGCACCGACCTGTGCGGCGGACGGATTCTGGCAGATCAGGCGGTGGTTTACCATGTCGCTCAGGGATTGCGGCATTCCGTTGTGACTGTCGAGATAGCCATTTGTGGCGTAAAGCTGCATCTGCACGGTCATCAGACGTTTTCTGACAAGATCAGCCTGACTGGGCTCTTTCATCCGGATCGCCACGTCTGCTTCGCGCATCGGCAGGTCCAGCACACGCTCCTCCAGCATCAGATCGATGTTCAGATCGGGGTATTTCTCATAAAGCTTGGGCAGGCGTGGCGCCAGCCACAGAGTTCCGAACCCAAAGGTCGTGGTGACGCGTAATTCGCCGAATACCTCGTCTTCGCTGTCTCGAATACGTGCTGCGGCGGCGTCCAGCCGCTTGGACATGGCGGATGTGGCGTCAAACAGCAATTCGCCTTGTTCGGTGAGAATCAGCCCGCGTGCATGGCGATGAAACAGGGTCGAATTGAGTGATTCTTCCAGTGCTCGGATCTGTCGGCTGACCGCAGATTGCGACAGATTCAGTTTGTCCCCGGCATGTGTCAGGCTGCCCGCATCGGCAACCGCGTGAAATATTCTGAGCTTGTCCCAATCCATCGCAGCAACTTTCGTTATGAGCCAGCAGCCCTATATGAAAGAGGTAACAATTTCCACATTCAAACGATGACGTTGTAACGGAAACAAGAAAATTACCTATACAGGTCAGAAATTATGACCTAATATTGAGGCAACGTGTAGCACGCTGTTTGGCGAGGGGAGACGTCGGATGAGTCAGCAAAAGATTTCGCTCAATGACCGGTTCGATCTGGAAAAGAGCCCGGTCCTTTTGAACGGAACGCAGGCGCTGGTGCGCCTGATGCTCATGCAAAAGGAACGAGACCGTCAGGCGGGCCTGAATACCGCAGGGCTTGTCACCGGCTATCGCGGGTCACCACTGGGGGCAGTCGACCTCCAGATGAGCCGCGCGCAAAAGCAATTGGCGCAGAATGACGTCGTGTTTCAGTATGGCTTGAACGAGGATCTGGCCGCGACTGCCCTGTGGGGCAGTCAGCAGGCGGGGTTGCGCGGCGATGGCAAATACGACGGCGTGTTCGGCCTTTGGTACGGCAAGGGGCCGGGGGTCGATCGCTCAGGCGACGTGATGCGACACGCCAACATGGCCGGAACCGGCGCGCATGGCGGTGTGCTGATGGCCATGGGGGACGACCACACCGGCGAAAGCTCGACCGTGCTGCACCAATCAGAATGGTCGCTGGTCGATATGTACATGCCCGTGGTCAGCCCGGCGGGCGTGCAGGAAATCCTCGATTACGGTATCTACGGCTTTGCACTCAGCCGGTTCGCCGGCGTTTGGGTCGGTCTGAAGACCATGAAGGACACCATCGAAGTGACATCGGTCGTGGATGGCAGACCCGACCGCATGAACCTGGTGGTGCCCGAGTTCAACATGCCCGAAGGCGGCCTGAACATCCGATTGGGGGATACTCCGCACCTGCAAGAGGGGCGTATCATCGACTTCAAACGGTTTGCCGCCGAAACCTTTTCTCATGCGAACAAGATGGACAAGCGCATGTGGGGCAAACCCGGCGCCAAGATCGGCATCGCGGCGGCTGGCAAGAACTGGCTCGATCTCGTGCATGCAATGTCGCTGCTGCACATTGACGAGAAAGAAGCCGAGCGGCTGGGGATCACCACATACAAGATCGGCCAGACCTTCCCGCTGGACATGCAGGGATTCCATGACTGGGCCGAGGGCCTGGATCTGATCATCATCGTCGAGGAAAAACGCAAGCTGATCGAGGTGCAGGTCAAGGAGGCGATCTTTGACGACCGCCGTGGTCGTCGCGTCTATGGCTGGTACAAGGGTGGGGCAGGAACCATGCACCGCGACGAACTGTTCCCGACCCGCGGCGCGCTTGATCCGGTGATGATTGCCGAAAAGATCGGACACATCCTGATCGAAGAGGGGCACGATACCGACGGCATTCGCGCGGGGTTGAGCAAACTTGACGATGCCCGCCGCGCCGACAATGCACAGGAAATCGCATCCCGCCTGCCGTATTTCTGTTCGGGCTGCCCGCATAACACCTCGACCAAGGTGCCGGACGGCAGCCGGGCCTATGCCGGGATCGGTTGCCACTACATGGTGCAATGGATGGACCGGAGCACGACCGGCTTCACCCAGATGGGCGGCGAGGGTGCGAACTGGATCGGCGAGGCGCCGTTTTCGACCACCAAACACGTGTTCCAGAACCTGGGCGACGGAACCTACAACCATTCCGGCGTTCAGGCGATCCGGGCCGCTCTGGCTGCGGGCACGAACATCACATTCAAGATCCTGTTCAATGATGCGGTCGCCATGACCGGCGGCCAGCACAACGAAGGCGATCTGACTGCCGACCGGATCGTGCGTGAAGTGCATGCAATGGGTGTTCGGCACATTGCGGTAGTCTACGACGAAAAAGAGGATGTGGACTTCAAGACCCTGCCGTCTGGCGTGAAAACATTCGAGCGCGCGGATTTGCCGAATGTCCAGAAAACGTTCCGCGACATCGAAGGCGTTTCCGTTATCGTCTATATCCAGACCTGCGCAGCCGAGAAGCGCCGTCGCCGCAAACGCGGCAGCTTTCCTGACCCGGACAAGCGGGTGTTCATCAATACCGACATCTGCGAAGGCTGCGGCGATTGCGGCGTGCAATCGAACTGCGTCTCGATCGTGCCCAAGGAAACCGAACTGGGCCGAAAGCGGGCCATCGATCAGTCAAGCTGCAACAAGGATTTCTCCTGCCTCAACGGCTTCTGCC
>NZ_JBXWSF010000127.1:0-7633 GCF_059613285.1 Ruegeria sp. BHSB058
ACAAAGTCATCATCACAGCAGTCGCTAGAAAGCTCGTTACAATCGCGAACGCACTCCTAAAATCTCGGCAAAACTGGTCGGCTCAGACCGCCTGAGAAATACAGTTGCTAGAGACCGGCCCTCATCCGCCTGACACCACTTGTCCACTACAACCTGCGCAAAAGCTCTGCCGTCGGCCAGGCGTCAGCGGGCAAACCCACCCTTTCCTGCTCTGCCTGTACCGCCGCGCGGGTTCCGGCGCCCAGAATGCCGTCGATCTTGCCGACATCGTGGCCGCGCGCCTGCAATGTCGCTTGCAGCTCTTTCATCTGCGGTCCTGACAATCCGGGCTCCGGACTACCGGCATCATAAATCGGACCACCCTCCAGCCGGGTGGCGAAATAGGCGGCGGTCAGGACATAGACGAAACTCTGGTTCCACTCGAAATAGACGTCGAAATTCGGATAGGCCAGAAAGGCCGGCCCCTTATGGCCCTGCGGCAGCAACAGCGACGCCTGCATTCCACCCGGCAACGACCCGCTCCGCGCGCGGACCCCCATCCGCTGCCACTCCGTGACCGCGCGGCCCTTGCCGGGCCCCGACAGCGACCAGTCCATATCCGCGGGCACGGTGACCTCCTGCAGCCATGGCTCACCCGCCCGCCAGCCCAGATGCGACAGCATCTTTGCCCCCGACATCAACGCATCAGGGGCCGAAGTTTTCAGCGACACCTTGCCGTCGCCATCGGCATCGACGCCGTTGTCCAGAATGTCCTGCGGCAGCATCTGCACCATGCCGATCTCGCCTGCCCAGGCGCCGGTTGTGCGTTGCGGATCGAAGTTGCCACGGTCATACAGCGCGATGGCGGCAAATATCTGGGGCCGGAACAGATCGGGACGGCGGCAGTCATGCGCCAGCGTCACCAGCGCGTCGCGGGTGTTGAAATCTCCCTGAAAGCCGCCGTAATCGGTTTCGAACGCCCAAAAGGCCAGCAGCACGCCGCGCGACACGCCGTATTCCGCCTCGATCCGGTCGAACACCGCATCGTGTTTCTGTGACATTGCCTGCCCCCGGTCGATCCGGTTCTGCGAAATCAGGTGCCGCGAGAAATCGATGAAGGGTTTCTGGAACACTCCCTGCGCCCGGTCGGCCTTCAGTACCTTGCCGTCCTGCCTGACGCCCTTGAAGAATGCGTTGACCCGGGCGCTGTCATGGCCTTTCGTCACCGCCTCCTGTTTCAGCGCCTGCACGAAGGCGTTGAAATCGCCTCCGCATTGGGCTTGGGCTGCGGTGGACAGCAGAAGGGCGAAAACGGCGGCAGAAAACAATCGCATCTTGCGGGTCAATCCCTCTTGTCGGGTCAGAATATCAATGTCAGCACAAACCACAGCAGAACGAGCGCAAAGACAAGGCCCCAAACGCGCCACAGCATGTCGACGGCGCGAGTGATCTCGAAAGCACCGATGGTTCTGCGCGCCGCGCCATTGACCCAGGCCAGATCGCGGATCTGACCATGATAACTGCGCGGCCCGGCAAGGGCCACGTCCAGCGCGCGGGCCATCGCGGCCTCGGGCCAGCCCGCATTGGGCGAGACATGGCGTCGGGCGTCGGCAACGATCTCGCGCCATTGGCCGAACCCACGGGCCAAGGCCACGATCATCAAACCGGTCAGCCGCGCAGGGATCAGGTTCAACAGGTCATCCAGCCGTGCCGAAGCCCAGCCGAATTCAAGATACTTCTCGGTGCGATAGCCGATCATGCTGTCCGCCGTGTTGATCGCCTTGTACACCAGCAGCCCCGGCAGACCGCCAACCAGAAACCAGAAGGCAGGCGCAATCACCCCATCGCTGAGGTTTTCTGACGCGCTTTCGATGGCCGACCGCGCGATCTGGCTTTCATCCATGGCCGAAGTGTCGCGCGATACGATCCGTGCCACCATCGTCCGCCCCTCGGGCAAGGACCGGCGCATGGCATCGGCCACGTCGGACACATGCGTCACAAGCGACTTCTGAGCCAGCAGGATGGCGCAGGCCAGGATTTCCACCACCGGCCCAAGCGCGGCCAGAACCTGACCCGCAATCACTGCCGCCGCGACCAGAAACAGGGCGACCGCAGCACCCTTGAGGCGCCGGTTGCCGCCCCGGTTCAGCCGCCTGTCCAGCGCTCCGATCAGATTACCGATCAGCACCGCCGGATGCCGCACCCGCGACCACAGCCACTCGGGTTCTCCCAGCGCGGCGTCCAGCGCCATCGCCGCAGCCAGCAGAAACGCGGTGCTCACAGCGCAGCCTCCAGCCGGCCCCAACCCTGTGCAGGCGGCAGGCCCAGCCGCAGATAGGTCCGCGAATAGGGAAAGACGCGGCTCCAGATATGGGCACGCGCCAAACGGTCCTGCCATGCAGCAGCGTCATCGACCTCATAGAGCCGGAACAGGGTAGTGCCCCCGACAAGCTCGGCACCCTTTCCGGTGACAAGCGCATCCAGCTGGCTGGCCTCCTGCGCCAGGCGCGCGCGGGTGCGCGCCGCCCAGTCGGTATCGGTCAGGGCCTGCGCCCCGATCCGCAGCGCCGGCCCCGAAACCGCCCAGGGGCCGGTCAGGTCGTTGAGCCGGGCGATGGTGTCGGGTCGGGCGATGGCAAAGCCAAGCCGCAATCCGGCCAGCCCCCAGAACTTGCCAAAGCTCTTCAGAACCACCGTGCCGGGACGTTCGGCCAGATGGATCAGCGAGGTCGCAGGTGTCACATCGCAAAAGCTTTCGTCGATCACGGTCAAAGGCGCATCGGCTTCCGCTTCACGCCACAGGCGGCCATCGGGGTTGTTGGGATGCACGATGACCCGCGCCTGCGTAGGCCCAACGTCGCGGATGTCCCAGCCCTGCGCGGCAAAGGCGGCAGCATGTTCGTTATAGGTGGGGCGGGTGATCTGCACCGACCCGGCAGGAGCCAGCGCCGGAATTCGGGCAATCAGCGCCGACGCACCCGGCGCAGGCAGGATAGCGGCCTCAGCCGGCACCTGCCAGAATGTCCGCGCCGCCGACACCAGCGCCTCGAACGCGCCGTGATCGGGAAGCTCTGCCCAATCGGTCGCCTGCAAGCCGGACACCGGATAGGGTGACGGGTTGATACCTGTCGACAGGTCGATCCAATCCGCCCGCGCGCCGCCATAGCGCTTCATCGCGCCGTCCAGCCCGCCGCCATGGTCGCGTCGGGCGCGGGGGTCGATGGTGTTCTGGTCCATGTCCGGCGATTGCGCCATTGCGACTCTCTGCCTGAAAATGCTGCATTCTGCCCGCTTCAAGCGGATTCTTGCCGTCTGCACAAGCGAAACCGCCCGAAACAAGGGCCGCTTCGGGCATGTTAACATTTTGTTAAGCAATTGACCGGATCACGGGGCTAGGGGGACGGCACGAGATACATGCCAACCGTGCCAAGGGTGCCGCAAATGAAGGTTCTGATCGTTGAAAGCAACCCGGATCTTGGCCGGGTCTGGCAGCGTCACCTGCAACGGCAGGGGACCGAAGCCACCTTGGTTTTGACGCAGGAGGAGGCCATTCTGGCGCTCTATGGCACCGCCTTCGATATCATTGTCCTCGATCTCGTGCTGGAAAAGGGCAGTGCGCTTGCGGTGGCCGATTTTGCCAGCTATCGCCGCCCCGATGCGCGGGTGATCTTTGTCACCAACACCACCTTCTTTTCCGACGGATCAATCTTTGCCCACAGCTCAAACGCCTGCGCCTTTGTCCAAAGCGGCACCCCGCCCGAAGACCTGGCAGCCATGGTCGAGCATTACGCAGCCGGACGCTGATCGCGGCGGTGCGGCTCCCGGTAATCCACAACCGGGTTGATCGGGATTATGCGGTGCGGATTGATGGTGTTGTGGCTGAAATGATAGTGGCGCACGATATGCGCCATGTTCACCGTGTCCGCCACACCGGGCCATTGATATAACTCCCGCAGATAGGCCCAGAGATTGGGATAATCGATTACCCTTTTGCGGTTGCACTTGAAATGCAGATGATACACCGGATCAAACCGCACCAGCGTGGTGAACAACCGCCAGTCGGCCTCGGTCACGCGATCTCCCATCAGATAGCGCTTGGCTGACAGCCTTTCCTCCAGCCACTCAAGCGTGTCGAACAGGGGATGCACGGCGGCGTCATAAGCCTCCTGCGTGGTGGCGAACCCGCATTTGTAGACGCCGTTGTTCAGCGTGTCATAGACGCGGGTGTTCACCGCTTCGATCTCGTCGCGCAGGGGCACGGGCCAATAGTCATCCGTGTTCCCGGTGAGACCGTCAAAGGCGGAATTGAACATGCGGATGATTTCCGAACTTTCGTTCGACACGATGGTTTCCCGCTCGGTGTCCCACAGGATCGGAACCGTCACCCGCCCGGAATAGCCGGGATCGGCCTTGGTATATACCTGATGCGCGTGACTGAAACCATAAAGCGTGTCTCCGGTCGCGCCATGGGCGTCGGTCTCGAACGTCCAGCCCTGATCCAGCATGTCCGGATGCACCACCGACACCCCGACATGATCCGTCAGGCCCTTGAGGGCGCGAAAGATCAGTGTTCGGTGCGCCCATGGGCAGGCATAGCTGACGTAAAGATGATAACGTCCCGACGCCGCCTGAAATCCACCCTCGCCAGATAGGCCCGGCGCGCCGTCGGCGGTGATCCAGTTGCGGAACCGCGCCGCCGACCGCTTGAACGCGCCGCCGTTGGATTTCGTGTCATACCACTTGTCCTGCCATTTGCCGTCCACGAGCAGTCCCATGCGCTTACCTCCGGTTTCGAGAGACACTCCAAAAAATAGGGCCGCCCGCGCCGCCTGACCACCATCAGGCCCGCGCACGCTTTCTGCGCTCGCGCACATGGTGCGCATTCCTTGCGACACGATTGCAACGCAACGCCGTCACCGGAAATCTTTCATTGGATTTTTACAAAACCCATTGCAAACTTAAGGTTACGTGAGGGGGAAAGATTTTTATGACCACATACATTTCCGAGGAAATGCGCAAGGAATTGGATGCCGCGCGCATTGCAACACTCAAGAAAACAAGCCGTTTGCGGGTCGAAGCGGGCGAGGAATACTTTCGCGTCCTGCGTCTGTGGCAAAGCGGATTCGCGGTCGAGGCCGAAACGACTCCGCGTCTGCGCGGTCTCGTTGATCTCTACGATGGAACCAATCACCTTTATCAGTGCCTGATTGTTGCCGCAGAAGAAGAAGCCGGAGAGATGCGTTACGAGTTCAAACGCAACACTCTGGCCGCCGACAAGGCGCCTCTGGATTTCTATCGTTCGCCGGATGCGCCGATTGCGCTTCTGGGCAAGGACGACTGATCGTCAGGGCCGGATTTCGACGATCGTCCCGACGTCGGCAAGACGCCAAAGGCGCGTGATTTCGTCATTGGACACGGCGATGCAACCCAGGGTCCAGTCGCCCGGCAGGGTCATCCCGACGACACCGTTTGGTTGCCCGTGAATGAAGATATCGCCACCCGGATCGGTTCCGGCCTCGCGCGCCCGCGCGATGTCTTCAGGCTGCGGGTAGTCGATGCCCAGCGACAGGTGAAAGGCGCTTTGCGGGTTGCGGCGGTTGATCGTAAAGACGCCCTCGGGCGTGCGGCCATCGCCTTCGACCGCCTTGTCGCCTTCGGGGCTGAACCCCAGCGCAATATCGGCCTGCATCACCACAGCACCGTCCAGCGTCGCTGTCAGGCGGCGGGTGGATTTCTCGATCAGGATGCGATCGACCCGCTCGGCCTCGGGCGCCATCGGCGGCGCCACAGGGCGCGGGCCGAAACGCGCCCATCCGACCCAAAGCGCCCCGGCGACAAGGCACAACGCCATCAGGACGGTCAGGCGCCGTAGCATGGCTATTGCAGATCGGCAAAGGCGCTGCGCAGCCGGGTACAGGCCTCCTCGACACGCGCGCGCTGTGTTGCCAGGTTGAACCGCTCGAACGTCTCGCCCCCGGTTCCGAATCCGGGACCGGACGACGTGGCAATCCGCGCATCCTGCCGCAGGCGGCGGACGAACTCGTCATGGTTCATTCCGGTGCCCGAAAAATCGACCCAGGCCAGATAGGTGGCCTGCAACGGCATAGACCACAGGCCGGGGATTGATGCGATGGTGTCGTCGAACAGACGCCTGTTGCCGTCCAGATGCGCCATTTGGGCATCGACCCACGCGGCCCCGGCTGGCGAATAGGCGGCGGTGATCATTGCCACGCCAAGGGCGGCGGGCGCGTAATCCAGAGTCGCCAGCCGATGCCGTATCACCTTGCGCAATTCCGGGTCGGGAATGATCATGTTGCCGGTCCGCTGTCCGGCAATGTTGAATGTCTTGGACGCCGCCGTCAGGGTCACCGTCCACGCCCGCGCCTCGGGCGCGGCCACATCCATCGGTACGTATTTTTGACCAGCATAGACAAGATCGTGATGAATTTCGTCCGAGACCAGGATCAGCCCGTTTCGTTCCGCGAATGCCGCAACCGCGCGCAGCTCCTCGGGCGTCCAAACTCTACCCGACGGGTTCTGCGGCGAGCACCACAGCAGCAGCTTCTCCGAGCCGTCCAGCCGCGCCTGCGCGTCGTCCAGATCCAGCACATAGGTCTCGCCCTGCCGCACCAGCGGGCATTCCACCACCCGGCGACCCGACTTGTTCACCTTGTGCGCAAACTCGTGATAGACCGGGGTAAAGATCGCCACCCCGTCCCCCGGCGCGCTCCACACGTCCAGACACAGCGCAATCGCATTGCCCAGCCCCTGCGAGGTCAGCACCCAGTCGGTGTCGATGTCCCAGCCGTGCCGGGCCTTCATCCACCACTGCACCGCCTGCAGGTATTCGGGATGTTCCCAGGAATAACCGAACACGCCATGTTCCGCCGCCTTTTGCACCGCTTCGATCACGCAGGGCGCGGTCTTGTAATCGGAATCCGCCGTCCACATCGCCAGCCCGTCATCGGGCGAGACGCCATAGAGTTGCTCCATCTTGTCCCATTTTGAACTGTGGGTGCCGCGGCGGTCGGTAGGGTCGTTGAAAGTCATGTCTGCTCCGTTTGATCGCGGGAAAGCTAACCTCAATTCCGACGGTTGCAAGGGGGGCGTTGCGGCGCGGCGCCGAATGACCTAAATCACCCTCATGAAACGCACTATTCTGATCCATCCCGACCCGCGCCTGAAGAAGGTCTGCGCGCCGGTGGCCGACATCACCGACGACCTGCGCAAGCTGGCCGACGACATGCTCGAAACGATGTATGACGCGCCGGGCATCGGGCTGGCCGCGCCTCAGATCGGTGTGCTGGATCGGCTGATCGTGCTGGACTGCGTCAAGGAAGATGGCGAAGCGCCCCACCCGCTGGTGATGTTCAACCCGCAGGTCATCGCGGCCTCGGATGAAACCAATGTCTACGAGGAAGGCTGCCTGTCGATCCCCGAGCAATATGCCGAGGTGACGCGCCCCAAGGTGGTCGATGTGGCATGGATGGACCGGAACGGAAACCTGCAGCAGGAAACCTTTGACGGGTTGTGGGCCACCTGCGTCCAGCACGAGATCGATCATTTGGATGGCAAGCTGTTCATCGACTACCTCAAGCCGCTCAAGCGCCAGATGATCACCCGCAAGATGCAGAAGCTGAAGCGCGAGAAGGCC
>NZ_JBXWSF010000128.1:0-7618 GCF_059613285.1 Ruegeria sp. BHSB058
GGCTGGCGCAGGCCTGGGCGAAGGACGCCGAGGCCGACTATGCCCCGCCTGAACACCGCGCGATGATCCCGCATTCGCGGGCGCTGTTCATCTCGGATTTCCTGGGTGATCTGGGCGAGGTGGAACTGGCGTTGACCAAGGCTGCGGACCGGGGCGTGCGGGGCCTCCTGCTGCAAGTGCTCGATCCGGGTGAAGAGAGTTTTCCCTATCGGGGGCGCACGATCTTCGAGAGCGTCGGCGGAAGCCTGCGGCACGAAACCCTGAAGGCGGGTGATTTGCGCCAGCGCTATCTGGACCGGTTGGCCGAGCGCAAGGACGCCTTATATCAGTTGTGCCGTGCGACGGGCTGGCAGTTTGGACAGCATCACACCGGCGAAAGCGCCCAGGCCGCCTTGTTGTGGCTGTATCGCGCCCTGGATGGAGGCACCCGATGACCGTGCTGGCTGGCATCGGATTTACCGCGCCCTGGCTGTTGCTGGGGCTTTTGGCGTTGCCGGTACTGTGGCTGATCCTGCGGGCGGTGCCTCCGGCGCCGATCCGGCGGTTGTTTCCCGCCGTCACGCTGCTTTTGGGGTTGAAGGACGATGAAAGCGTGTCGGACCGCACGCCCTGGTGGCTGCTGCTGCTGCGGATTCTGGCGGCGGCGGCGATCATCATCGGGCTGGCCGGACCGGTGCTGAACCCGTCACGCGACGGGGCGGGCAGCGGGCCGGTGCTGATGGTGCTGGATGCAAGCTGGGCCGGGGCGGCGCGCTGGCCTGCAACGCTGAACCAGATCGATGCGCAACTGATCGAGGCGGGGCGTGCCGGACGGCCCGTGGCGATTCTGCGCTTCACCGACCCCGAGCCGCCGGTTTTCCTGGCGGCTGAGGCATGGCGCAGCCGGTTGCCCGGATTGGTGCCGCTGCCTTGGCAGCCGGGAGAAGTTCAGATCGACGCCTCATTGGCGGCGCTTGATACGATTGAAGGTGGGTATGACACGCTGTGGTTCAGCGACGCGCTGGATTATGCGGGGCGCGACGATGTGCTGGCGGCGTTGCGGGATCGGGGCGGCGTGACGGTCTATCAGACCGGCGCACAGGTGATCGGCCTGTTGCCGGCCCGGTTCGAGGATGGCGCAGTGCAGCTGACTGCGGTGCGATCCCACCCGGCACCGGCGCAATCGGTGACGATTCAAGCCGAGGGGCGTGACCCGGCAGGCACCATGCGGGTTTTGGAAACCGCAACGGCGGAGTTTGCCGAAGGGGAGACGCAGGCCGGGGTCGCGCTGGCGCTGCCGTCCGAGTTGCGGGCGCGGATCACCCGGTTCGACATCGCAGGCCAGCGGTCGGCCGCAGCGGCCAGCCTGACGGATGACAGTCTTCGGCGGCGCGAGGTCGCGCTGATCACAAACAGCAGCAACCGCGAGGGGCTGGAGCTGTTGTCGCCTCCGCATTATCTGACCCAGGTTCTGACCCCGACCGCCGATTTCGTGGATGGCGACCTGCTGGAGGTGCTGCCCGCCAATCCGGATGTCATCGTGCTTGCCGATATCGCCACTTTGTCGGCGCGCGAGGAAACCGCGCTGATCGAATGGATCGAAAAGGGTGGTCTGTTGCTGCGCTTCGCGGGCACGCGCATGGCGGCAAGTGATCTGGGCCGGGATACGGACAACGCGCTGTTGCCCGTGCGCCTGCGCAGCGGCGGCCGCACGGTGGGCGGCGCGATGAGCTGGGGCGAGGCCAAGGGGCTTGCGCCCTTCCCCGAGTTTTCGCCGTTTCACGGGCTGACCATCCCCGATGAGGTGACGGTGACCACGCAGGTAATGGCGCAGCCCGGACCGGATCTTGCCGGAAAAGCCATTGCCTCGCTGACTGATGGTACACCGCTGGTCACGCGCAAACCGCTGGGATTGGGGCAAGTGGTGCTGTTCCACATCTCGGCGGATGCGGAATGGTCCACCCTGCCCCTGTCGGGCCTGTTCGTCGAGATGCTGGACCGGCTGGCGGTGACCTCTGCCGCCAAGTCGCAACAGGTGGAGCTGTTGCAAGGCACGGTCTGGGCGCCGGATCAGGTACTGGACGGGTTTGGCGACTTGTCGGATGCGGGCAACCTGCCCGGCGTCGATGGCGCGGATCTGATCGAGGGGCGCGCCGGGCCTGAGCTGCGCCCGGGTATTTATGTGAACGACACGCAAAGGCTGGCGCTGAACGTTCTGCCAGAGGGGGAGGTGCTGGAACCGGCAGCCTGGCCGGTGGATGTGCCGGTCAAGGGCGTGGAGGTCGAGCGGGACATGCCGCTGGGTGGCATCCTGCTGAGCCTGGCGCTGATCCTGCTGGTGGTGGATGTGGTGGCGTCACTGGCGCTGTCGGGGCGGCTTTGGCAGGCGCGCGCAGCGGTGCTGGTACTGGGGATCGTGCTGGGGGCACCGCAAGTGCAGGCACAGGCCGGTGACGATATCGACTTTGCGCTGTCCTCGACCAAGGAACTTGTGCTGGCGCATGTGCTGACAGGGGACAGTCAGGTTGACGATGTCGCGCAGGCGGGGCTGCGCGGGCTGTCGGACACGCTGTTCTATCGCACCTCGGTCGAGCCTGCGGAACCGGTGGGGGTCGACCTGGAGCGTGACGAGCTGGCGTTCTTTCCCCTGCTCTACTGGCCGATCACGCCCGATCAGCCGGAGCCGTCGGCCGAAGCCTATGCCCGGCTGAACACCTATCTGCGCTCGGGCGGGATGATCCTGTTCGACACGCGCGATGCGGATATCGCCCGGTTCGGCGTGGCCAGCCCGAATGGCCGCAAGTTGCAGGCGCTGGCGGAGCCGCTGGACATTCCGCCGCTTGAGCCGGTGCCGCACGATCACGTACTGACGCGCGCCTTTTACCTGTTGCAGGATTTTCCGGGGCGTCATGCCGGGACCGAGGTTTGGGTCGAATCCGCGCCCCCCGACGCCGAACAGATCGAGGGCATGCCGTTCCGCAACCTCAATGATGGGGTGACGCCGGTGGTGATCGGCGGCAATGACTGGGCCGGAGCCTGGGCGGTGGACCGCAATGGCCAATCCCTGCTGCCGGTCGGACGCGGATACGCCGGAGAGCGTCAGCGTGAACTGGCGCATCGCTTTGGTGTCAATCTGGTGATGCACGTGCTGACCGGGAACTACAAATCGGACCAGGTGCACGTGCCTGCCTTGCTGGACAGGTTGGGACAATGACCGGAACCGTCATATTCGATCCGCTGATCCCCTGGCCGGTCCTGGCATCGGTTGCGGCACTGGCCGTGGCCGGGATCGTTCTGGCCCTGTGGCGGGGATTGTCGGGATGGGCCTTGCGCGGGCTGGCGGCGCTGATCCTGATCGCGGCGCTGTCCGGGCCGGTCTATCAGATCGAGGACCGCGCGCCACTGACCGACATCGTGCTGATGATCGAGGATGAAAGCGCCAGCCAGAAACTGTCGGACCGCGAGCAGCAGACGAGCGAGGCCGCCGAGCGGCTGGCCGGGATCATCGAGTCCCGTGACAACACCGAGCTGCGCCGCATTCGCGTGGGCGACGGACAAGGCGACGAGGGCACGCAGGTGATGCGGGCCTTGACCGAGGCGCTGGCCGAAGAGCCGCGTGCCCGTATTGCCGGGATCATCGCGCTGTCGGACGGGCTGATCCATGACGCCGATCAGACCCCCGACCTGCCCGCGCCGATGCATCTGCTGCTGACCGGCAGATCCGGAGACTGGGACCGGCGGCTGATCGTCCGGAACGCCCCGGCCTTTGCCATCATCGGCGAGCCGATGACCCTGATCCTGCGGATCGAAGACAGCCGCGACGCGCCTGCGGGCCGCGCCGTCGCACCGCTGGAACTGTCGGTCGACGGGGGCGAGCCCGAACGGTTCGACCTGCCGATCGGGCAGGACATAGAGGTGCCGATCACCTTGCCGCATGGCGGGCGCAACGTGATCCAGTTCACGGTCCCGGCGGCCGAGGGCGAGCTGACCGACCGCAACAACACCGCGCTTATCCAGATGAACGGCGTGCGCGACCGGCTGCGGGTGCTGCTGGTCTCGGGCGAGCCGCATCCGGGCGGGCGGACGTGGCGCAACCTGCTGAAATCGGACAGTTCGGTCGATCTGGTGCATTTCACCATCCTGCGCCCGCCGGAAAAACAGGACGGCGTGCCGGTGGACGAGCTGAGCCTGATCGCGTTTCCGACTCGCGAACTGTTTCTGGAAAAGATCGACGATTTCGATCTGATCATCTTTGATCGCTACAAGCGGCGCGGCATCCTCCCCGCCATCTATCTGGACAATGTCACCGACTATGTGAACAAGGGCGGCGCGGTTCTGGTGGCGGCGGGGCCGGATTTCGCCACCGCCGATTCGATCTTTCGCTCTCCGCTGGCGCCGATCCTGCCTGCCCAGCCCACGGCGCGGGTATTCGAGGAGCGATATGTTCCGGAAGTGTCCGATCTGGGCCAGCGTCACCCGGTGACCACGGAACTTGGCAATCCCGGCGACTGGGGCGCGTGGCTACGCCAGATCGATGTGCGGGATCGTTCGGGCGATGTGCTGATGACGGGAATCGAGGACCGCCCGCTGCTGGTTCTGGACCGTGTCGGAGAGGGGCGGGTGGCGCTTTTGGCTTCGGATCACGCCTGGCTGTGGAGCCGGGGATACGAGGGCGGCGGGCCGCAGCTGGAACTGCTGCGGCGGTTGGCGCACTGGATGATGAAGGAACCCGAGCTTGAAGAAGAAGCCCTGTGGGCCGAGGCCAATGGCCAGAGCATGCGCATCATCCGCCGCACGCTGGAAGAGGAGGTCGGGCCGCTGACGGTGACCCGGCCCAATGGCGACAGCGAGGAGCTGACGCTGGAAGAGGTCTCTCCGGGGCGGTTCGAGGCACAGTATTTCGGGCCGGAGATCGGGTTGTATCGCCTGCGCGAAGGCGAGCGCGAGGCGGTGATCGGTCTGGGGCCTGCCGCACCCAAGGAATTCGAGCGCACGATTGCCAGCGGCGAGATCTTCGAGCCGCTGTTGGCCGGGCTCAAGGGTGGCGTCATGCGGCTGGAGGCCGGGCTGCCCGCGATCCGGTCGGTGCGTGAGGGGCGGCCCGCCTCGGGGCGTGGCTGGATCGGGCTGACGCCGCGCGGAGCTTACGAGACGCGCGATGTTACCCAAGCCGGGTTGTTGCCGCCGTGGCTGGTGCTGTTGCTGGCCTCGGGCTTTCTGCTGGCCGGATGGCTGCGCGAGGGGCGGCACTGAATCCCGTTATTTGAATGCTACGCTGACCCTTGGATCACCGGGCAGGCCGATATAGCTGACCGAGGCACCGCCCTTGCCTTTTGCGGGCGGTATCAGCGGCCCGAAAGAACCGACGGAAATCAGGTCGCCGGGTTTGAACGTGATCCCCCTGGACCTCAACCAGAGGGCCGAGTTCGCCGGATGGCCCAGAACCGCCGTTCCGGGGGCGGTTGCCAGAACCTCGCCATCTGCCGCGCGCAGCGTCACCTGCATCGCGGCCAGCGCCTGCGACATGGCGGCGGGGTCGTCGACCGGGATATCTGCGCCCATGACGCCAAGCCTTGACCCGACACCGGCGGCGGTCAGGGTGACGGCGGTGAGCGGTTCACCTTCGGCCAGGATGAGATCAGGCAGTTCGATGAACGGGCGAACGGCAGAGATATGGGCCATCACTTCGTCTGGTGTGGTGGCCTGATTGATGCCTTCGTCCCCGACGACAAGGATCAGGTCGGCCTCGAAAACCGGGCGCGCACCCCAGTTGGCGGGAATTTCGGAACCGTCAGGCAGCATCATGTCGCGATAGAGAACGCCCTGCACGGGCTCGCTGACACCGAACCGGTCCTGCGCGGGTTTGCTGGTCAGGCCCGCCTTGTAGCCGATGAGCGGCCCGAGATGCGGTGTCAGCGCAGCGGCCAGTTTCGCCTGAGCACACAGCGCGTCATCCATGCTGCCGTCGGGCACAAGTGCGGAGGTTGCCGTGTTCGACAGGTAATCCGCGACAAAGGCGTCGATCTGCGCGTCGGAGGCGCAATCGGCAGTGGCGGATGTGGCGGCGAGGGTGGCGGCAAGCGTCACAATCAGGCGTTTCATGATGTCATCCCTTTCAATCGATCGCGATGGAGATCCGGTCTGACCGGCCTTTTGCATCCACGAGGACAAACGAGGCATAGCCCCGGCCAGGGTTTGGAATTTCGAACTCGGTCTGCCGGATGCCGGTGGCGACGGGGCGGCCATCGGCCAGCAGAGAATAAGGGCCTTGTCCGCCACGCAGCTTGACGGTCAGCGGCGTACCATCAGTCGCCAGTCGCGCGCCGTCCGGAGGAAACAGCAGTTGCGGCGCACCGGTTGCGGGCTGGAACGCGGCAGAGCGGGGCCGGAATCGCTGCAGCGGCGCGGGCAGGTCCGCAGCGCCGACGATCAGGGTCGCGGGTGGCGGCGGCGGCAGCGGGTCGAATGCGGGTTTCAGTCGTCCGAACGCCTCGAACAGCACGGGTGCGGCCAGATCGCCGCCAAAGGCGCCGGGTACAGGAGTGCCGTCGGCCCGGCCCAGCCAGACGCCGATCACATGCCGCCCGTCATAGCCGATGGCCCATGCGTCGCGGTGGCCGTAGGACGTGCCGGTCTTGTAGGCGAGCACATTTGCGGGGGCACCGGGCGGCGGCGCGAGACCCGCCAGAATATCGCCGACCTGCCATGCGGCCACGTCGGAAATCACCCGTGCTGTGTTGCCCGCCGGATCGGTCAGGCGGTCGCGCAGCAACGGTCCCTGACCGCCAGCCGCCAGCGTGACGTAAAGCTGCACCAGATCGTTCAGGGTGATCCCCACCCCGCCCAGCGACACCGCAAGACCCGGCGCGCCGCCGGTGAGGCGCGGGTGCGCGCCCGCCCGGTTCAGCGCAGCCATGATGCGGCTTGGCCCAAGCTCGTGCGTCAGGCGGACGACGGGAATGTTGAGCGACATCTGCAACGCCTCGCGCACCCGTACATCGCCGCGGAACATCCCGTCGAAATTGCGCGGCGCATAGCGGCCGAACATGACAGGGCCGTCATGGATCAGGGTTTCGGGATGGGCCATGCCCTGATCGAACGCCAGCCCGTAGACCAGCGGTTTCAGGGTCGAGCCGGGCGAGCGCAGGGCGGTGGTCATATCCACGAAGCCCTGCCGCGTGTCGTCATACCCGGCAGAGCCGACCGAGGCGAGGATGTCGCCGGTCGTATAATCGGCAACCATCATCGCGCCAGAGACCCGCGCCCCGGCGCGGGCGGCGGCGCGGGCGACCAGCGGTTCGAGTTGTGACTGCAGCCGTGCGTCGATGGTCAGATCATGGGTCTGGGCCTCGGGCGCGTCAGCGATCGCGCGATCCGCCGGATGCGCGGCCAGTTGCGGAAAGGGGCGCAGCATCACGGGCGTCGGCTCGGTCAAGGCCGCCCGAACCTCGGACAGTGGCAGGGCGTTCTGGTCGGCCATCCGGCGCAAAACCCTGTCGCGCGCCTGAGCGGCCGCAACGGGGTGCCGGTCGGGCCTGCGGGTTTCAGGCGATTGCGGCAGGGCCACGAGCAGCGCGGATTGCGCCGGGGTCAGGCGGCGCGGCTCTTTCCCGAACCAGGCCAGTGTCGCGGCGCGCAC
>NZ_JBXWSF010000129.1:0-6891 GCF_059613285.1 Ruegeria sp. BHSB058
GATTCGGGATGAATGTCGCAGACCCGCGGCATCGCAGCCATGCTGTTACCGCGCTGCGGCTTTCCGACGGTCAGGGCAGCGCGCTCAGGCACTGGGTCGAGAATAATCTGGGGCTGACGCTGGGAATCGGATTGGGTATGGCGGCCCCTGATGGAACCGGGCGGGATGACTATTTCCGGTTTGGGCACATGGGGCACGTCAACGGGCAGATGGTTATGGGATTGCTGGGTGGGGTTGAATCAGGGCTGACGGCCCTGAATATCCCGCACGGCTCAGGCGCGTTAGCTGCCGCTGCCCATGTTCTGGCGGGCAAGCTTTAATGCGACCGGCGTGACAGCACAGTGATGCCGTGGTTGAATATCAGGCCGATCACGACGGCAGTCACGAACCCCCAGATCGCCCAGATTGCGACGAGTATCCACACCAAATTCACGCCCAACATGACCAGGGCTGCAACCGTATAGTCCGGCGCTCGTCCGATCTTGTGGTCGCGCATCTGCGCCTCCTGAATATCCTCCACCTACTATTTTAGAGGAATTCGGAGGAAAGTCAGGTAAATCCGGCGCGACTATGCCGACGCGGCGGCCAGTGCTTTGGGCAGCGCTGCCGCGAATGCGTCAAGATCACTTGTCGGTCCGCAACTGACCCGGATGCAGCGATTTTGCGGTGCGACGAAGGGCATGCGGACGAAAATGCTTTGATCGATCAGTGAGGCCAGTACCGCCTTGGCGAATTCACTATCCTTGCCGCAATCGATCGTGACAAAGTTTGTGGCCGAGGGGAGCGGGACAAGCCCGTTTTCATGGGCGATTTGTCCGATCCGCCGGCGCGCGAATTCGATCTGACCCAGAACATGACCAAGCCATTCACCATCGCGCAGCGCTTCCAGCGCGCCAGCCTGTGCCGACCGGTTCATGCCGAAATGGTTTCTGACCTTGTTGAAGGCCAAGATCAGTTCGGGTGCGCCTATGGCGTAACCCACACGCGCGCCCGCCATGCCATAGGCCTTGGAGAAGGTTCGCATGCGGATTATCCGGGGGTCGTCCGCAGCGATCTGCGCCGCAGTCCCATCCGGCGCGCATTCGACGTAGGCTTCGTCCAATACCAGCAAAGTGCCGTCGGGCAGGTAATCCAGCGCCGCGACGATCTCAGCCCCGCTGTGCCATGTGCCCATGGGGTTGTCGGGGTTGGCAAGGTAGACCAGCTTGGCATCCACTTCGGCAGCTTTGGCAAACAGCGCTACGGGATCTTCGCGATCGTCCAGATAAGGAACGGTGTGCAATACACCGCCAAAGCCCGCGACGTGATAGTTGAAGGTGGGATAGGCACCATCGGATGTCACCACCGTGTCGCCGGGCGCGACCATCAGCCGAACCAGATAGCCCAGCAGGCCGTCGATCCCTTCGCCCACGACGATGTGTTCCGGGCGAATCCCGTGATGCTCCGCCAGTGCCGCGCGCAGATCGTGATTCTCGGCATCGCCATACATCCAGATGCCGGCGGCGGTTTTCTGCATCGCCTCGACCGCGCGGGGCGAAGGGCCGAAGATATTCTCGTTCGCACCGAGGCGCGCGACAAAACGCGTACCGCGATGACGCTCTTGCGTTTCTGGGCCGACAAAGGGCACCGTGGCGGGCAGGGACAGGGCAAGCGGGGTGTATCTGGGGGCACGCATGTCGGCAGATAAACCCATGTCACAGGTGTGGGCAAGGCTTGCATGTGCCGACTTTCCCTCGCAGGCTGCTGCAATGAATCTGGAGGTATGGTTTGCGTATTCTGACTGTTCTCGCGGTGATCGGGCTAGCCTACCTGCTTTTGTGGCCCGTCCCGGTTGAACCGGTGGCCTATGAGCCTCCTGCCGCGCCTGGTTTCACCGGTGATTTTTCCGAGAATCATGCCTTGGACAGGGCGCAGCGCATCTCCCTTCCTGATGGAGAAATCGGCCCCGAAGACCTGGCCGTTATGCCGGATGGCACCGTCTATACCACTAGCCTGTCCGGGATTCTTTATCGGATCGACGGGCCAGAGCCGGTCGAGGTGGATCGTTTGGGAGGCCGGCCGCTGGGCCTTCGGGCAGGGCCGGATGGGGCGCTGTACATCTCTGACAGCTACCGCGGGGTAATGCGCTGGTCCGGGCCGGGCAGCCTTGAGACGCTTGTGGAGCAGATTGGCGGCGCACCGGTCATCTATGCCAACCAACTGGATGTGGGGCAGGATGGCACGGTCTATTTCTCAAACTCGTCCGACCGTTTCGACCCCGAGACGATGGGAGGGACCAAGCCGACCTCGATCCTGACGATATGGGAGCAATCCGATACCGGCTATGTCGCGCGCCGAAATCCGGACGGCGCAGTCGAAAAGGTGGCGAATGGGTTTGTTTATGCCAACGGGGTGGCGCTATCTCCAGAGGAAGATTTCCTGCTTATCGCCGAAACAGGTCGGGCGCGTATTCACAGGTTGTGGCTGACAGGCGACAAGGCGGGACAGCGCGAGGTGTTTCTGGACAATCTTCCGGGCTATCCCGACAATCTTGAGGCACAGGGGGACGGCACCTTTTGGGTGGCCTTCGCCAGCCCGCGTGTTCCGTCGGAAAAGCTGATGCCCTATCCCTTTCTTCGCAAGGTGGTCTGGCGGCTCGGGCCGATGGTGCGTCCTGCACCGATCCATCGCGGGATGCTGGTTCAGTTCGACGGCGACGGGCGCATCCTGCGCACGGTACAGGACCCTGATGGCAGGCTGGGGATCACAACGGGCGGCAAGATCGTAGGGGATCAGTTCTACTTCATGACGCTCGATTCGCCTTGGTTCGGCAGGATGCCTGCAGACGATCTGCCGTAATCTGCCCCGACGTTGCGGTGGAAGCCTGCGCGGGTTCGGGGCAAGATGAGGCGAAAACCCATAACCGGAGGTCCGCATGGCGCGCGTATCAGTCGAATACAAGGATCATATCGCCCACGTCACCCTGACCCGTGGCGACAAGATGAATGCGCTTGACGATGCGATGGTCAAGGCGATCCTCGCCGCCGGGCAGGAGGTCGGGGCCTCGGACGCGCGGGCGGTGGTGCTGTCGGGCGAGGGCAAAAGTTTTTGCGCAGGCCTCGACATGGCGAGTTTTGCGTCCATGGCGCATACCGATCCGACCGAATGGCTGATGAGCCGCAGCCATGGGGACGCCAACGAAATGCAGGAGCTGGCCCTTGTGTGGCGACGGATACCTGTTCCGGTCATCTGCGCGGTGCAGGGTGTTGCTTATGGTGGCGGGCTGCAGATCGCGCTGGGCGCAGATATCCGCATCGCCCATCCTGATAGCAAATGGGCGGTGATGGAAATGAAATGGGGTATCATCCCGGATATGGGTGGCATGGTCTTGCTGCCGCAACTGGTGCGTTCTGATGTCCTGCGCCTGCTGACCTATACCGCGCGCCCGATCAGCGCCGCACAGGCGGCAGAGTGGGGATTGGTGACCAGATTGTCCGACGATCCGTTGACCGAGGCACTTGCACTGGCCGAAGACATCGCCGGTCAAAGCCCGTCGGCCATCCGTGCCGCCAAGCGGCTGATCGAAGTTGCGGAAACCACGGAACGTGAACAGGTCTTGCTGGCGGAATCGCGCGAACAGGTTGAACTGATCGGCAAGCCGGATCAATTGGAAGTCATCGCCGCCCGTTTGCAGGGGCGCAAACCGGTCTTCAAATGATTACCGCATGAACGCGCGTCTGGCATCGCGGGCCATGTTGTAGCGCATCTCCAGATCAGCCAATCGCGCCATTGCGGCTTTTTGCGCGTCAGGATCAGTCAATTGCGCATACTGCGTGCGCGCCGTGTCTAGCTGTTTCTTGAACTCGAACTCTTCGGGCAGCACACCGGCCTGCGCCATGATCCGGTGACCGGCGGCGAGGGCCGGGTCGGTTTGAGCTTCGGCTGACCTGTCGGGGAGGGGTTTGCCTTCGCCGTCCAGTCCGTCAAGCTGGCCTTCGGCCTGTGCCTTTCTGATCTGGCGTTCAATGAGTCTGTCAAAAGCTTTGTGCATGAAATCACTTTATGCCGCTTAGAGACATGGCAAAAAAGTGTTATCGCACCCTGACTGAAATCAGATAGGTCAGACCACCGGCCAGCAATCCCCAGACCGCAGCGCCCAGCCCAAATACCGTGACGCCCGATGCAGTAATTGCAAAAGTCAGAATGGCGGCCTCCCGCTCGGTGGGTACCTCCAGGGCCGCGAAGATTGCGTTTGCCATCACACCGATCAGGGCAATGCCGGTCAGCGTTCCCATCAACAATGGGTCGGCATGCGCGGCAAATCCGGTGATGGCGACCGCGAGCACGCCAAAAATACAATAGAAGATCCCGGCCATGACCGCCGACCAATACCGCAGGGCGGGATCGGGGTGGCTGTCTTCGTTCGAACACATTGCGGCTGTGATGGCGGCAAGGCAGGTTGCCGGAGCACCGATGGGCGCGCTGAGAAGACTCGCAGCGCCAACCGACGAAAACAGGGGCCCGGGTTTGGGATCATAACCATAGCTGCGCAACACCGCGACGCCCGGTATGTTCTGCGTGGCCATGGTGACGATGAAAAGCGGCACCCCGATCCCCAGAGCGGAAGACAGCGAGAAACTGGGTGTGGTCCAGACTGGCGCAGCGAGGATTTGCTGAGGGATTACAGATGTATCGCCGGCATTCATGATCACGGTGACGGCAGAGGCCGCGACAGCGGCGGGCACTGCGAGCAGCCGGTTGAAACGTCCGGCGATGAACCAGGTCAGGATGACGGGCAATGCCTGCCAGGGCAGTTCGACCACAGCCTTGAAAGGTTGGATGCAAAGCGGCAACAGAACACCGCCCAGCATCGCCTGCGCCAGCGTCGGAGGAATGGCCGCCGCCAAACGGCCCAGCGGACGCCAAAGCCCCGCCAGTACGGTCAGCGCGCCCGCGCAGAGAAACGCGCCCACCGCACCGGAAAATCCGTCGGCAGGCGTTGCCGAGACGGCCAGCAGCGCGGCGCCGGGCGTCGACCAGGCGACGCTGACCGGTTGGCGATACCAGAGCCCCAGAACCACCGCCGCCAGTCCCATCGAAATCGCCGCGCTCATGAGGCCTGACGATGCTTGCTGCGGTGAAGCGCCCATGGCCGAAAGGCCCTGCAGGACAATGGGGAACGAGCTGAAGAACCCGACCACCGCCACCACGAGGCCGGTCGATACGGTTTGCATGGGGGGCAGGGTGCGCGTCATCTATACCTCGGAACGGATACAACAGGATAGCAACCGAAAACGGCGACAAGCAAGGTTAAGTGTCAGCACAGAAACAAAAATCCCCCGCGGGCCTTGGCGGGGGATTTGAGGATTTTCGAAAAGATGAAGAGATCAGGCGATTTCTGCAAGACGGGCCAGCGCCTCGTCGATCCGTGCCTCTTCCTCTTCGCGGGCGGCGAGGTTGGCCTTGGCCTCTTCCACCACCTCTTCCGGGGCTGAGGCCACGAATTTGGGGTTGTTCAGGCGACCGCGCAGACCGCCCAGTTCCTTGGAAAGTTTGCCCTTGGCCTTTTCCAGCCGGTCCTTTTCGGCACCGATGTCGATGATGTCCGCCAGCGGCAGGCCGAAAGAGGCGCCGGGGGCGGTGATCGAGATGGTGCCCTTGGGCAGCGTATCCGCCTTTGTCAGGCTGTCGATGCGCGCCAGACGCTTGATCAGCGCCTCGTTCCGGTCCCATGCCGCCTGCCCATGATCGTCGATTTCCGTAACGATCATAGGGACATAGAGACCAGCGGGCACGCGCATCTGGGCGCGGGCCGAGCGGGTGTTCTCGATCACCGAAATGACCCAGTTCATCTCGCGATCGGCGGCCTCGTCGATCAGGTCGGCGGCCTTGTAATCGGGCCAGTCGGCATGAACCAGCATCTTGGCGCGCTCGGCGGTGAGGCCCCAAAGCTCTTCGGTGACAAAGGGCATGATCGGGTGCAAGAGGATCATGCACTGGTCCATGACCCAGGCCATGGTGGCGCGGGTTTCTTCCTGTGCGGCGGTGTCTTCGCCTTGCAAAAGAGGCTTGGACAATTCCACGTACCAGTCGCAGACCTTGCCCCAGACGAAAGCGTACAAGGCGTTGGCGGCGTCGTTGAAGCGGTAGGTGTCTAGTGCGGCGTCGACCTCTTCCCGCACGCGGGCGGTTTCGCCGATGATCCAGCGGTTTACCGCGAATTGTGCATTTTGTACCTGTTCCAGAGACCCGACTGTGCGAATTGTACCATCGTAGACGCCGTTCATTTCGGCAAAGCGGACGGCGTTCCACAGCTTGGTGCCAAAGTTGCGATAGCCGGTGATGCGCTCGCGCGACAGTTTCAGCACGCCGCCGATTGCCGCCATCGAGGCGTTGGTGAACCGCAGCGCGTCGGCGCCGAATTCGTCGACGATCTCCAGCGGGTCGATGACGTTGCCGGTGGTCTTGGACATCTTCTTGCCCTTCTCGTCGCGGACGAGCTGGTGCAGGTAGACGGTGTGGAACGGAACCTCGTTCACCACGGCCAGTTGCATCATCATCATCCGGGCGACCCAGAAGAACAGGATGTCGAAGCCGGTGATCAGAACGTCCGTGGGGAAGTAGCGTTCCATCTCTTCGGTTTGCTCGGGCCAGCCTAGCGTGCCGATGGGCCAGAGGCCGGACGAGAACCACGTGTCAAGGACGTCGGGATCGCGGCCAAGAGTGATTGTCTTCAGCCCGGACGAGTGGTTGAATGAAACGCGCGTTCTTATGTTGTCCGCAGCCTCTGCGACGATGTTCCAATCACTGCCGTAATGTGCCTTTGCTTTCTCTACAGCTTCAGCTTCGCTTGCAGCACAGAAGAATTCAAAGTTGCCTTGAATTGTGTTGTCTTGGTCATCGGTTGGTAAG
>NZ_JBXWSF010000130.1:0-6834 GCF_059613285.1 Ruegeria sp. BHSB058
CAGAAAGATGCGCCCGGGACCGCGTGCAGATGGGCGACACAGAGTGGTCCGGCCGATCAAAGGCTTCTGCTACGTGATATCGAAAAAACCGGTTCAAAACAGTGCCACCAATGCCATAACAGCCAACACCGCCATGCAAGCCCAGCCAGCCACATAGAAAACCGAACGTACACCACTGTGCGGTTTGCCGATGCCGCGCAGGTGAACCACCAGCATGGCAACTCGGGCCACCAGAACCAGCGAGGCAAACAGGTTCACCCAGAACGGGCTTGCCCCGGCAAGAACGGCCGCGACCGTCACGGCCAGAAAGGCGGGCAGCGTTTCGGTCCCGTTGAGGTATGCGCGGTTCAGACGATAGGCCTTGTCCGCATAATCCTGCTCAGGCGTGGCGCCTGGAGCCAACCCCTTGCCAGCCTTAGCCAACGCCGAGAACGGCGACAATGCCAGAACAATCAGGGTGAAGATCACCAGCGAGGCAATCGCGTGCGAATATGCTTCAAAGACTTCCATCTGCCTTACTCCGCCGCCATGGCGCCCATACGACCTGTTTTCTGGGCCTTGATGCGTTCTTCAACCTCTTCGCGGAAATTCTTGATCAGGCCCTGGATTGGCCAAGCGGCCGCATCGCCAAGCGCGCAAATGGTGTGCCCTTCGACCTGTTTGGTCACATCCCACAGCATGTCGATTTCTTCCAGCTCGGCCTCACCCTTCACCAGACGATCCATGACGCGCATCATCCAGCCAGTGCCTTCACGACAAGGCGTGCACTGGCCACAGCTTTCGTGCTTGTAGAATTTCGACAGCCGCCAGATCGCTTTGATGATGTCCGTGGATTTGTCCATCACGATCACCGCAGCCGTGCCCAGACCAGAGCCCAACTCACCCCGCAGATAGTCGAAATCCATGATGGCGTCGCGCATGTTTTCTCCGCGCACGCAAGGAACCGAGGACCCGCCCGGAATCACGGCCAGCAGATTGTCCCAGCCGCCGCGAATGCCGCCGCAATGGGTTTCGATCAGTTCCTCGAAAGAAATCGACATCGCGTCTTCGACGACGCAGGGGTTGTTTACATGGCCCGAGATCGCAAACAATTTGGTGCCTGCGTTGTTCTGGCGACCAAAGCCTGCGAACCAGTCCGCGCCCCGCCGCAGAATGGTCGGGACCACGGCGATGGATTCCACGTTGTTCACAGTGGTCGGGCAGCCGTACAGTCCCGCACCCGCCGGAAACGGAGGCTTCATGCGCGGCATGCCCTTCTTGCCCTCAAGGCTTTCGATCAGCGCAGTTTCCTCTCCGCAGATATAGGCGCCTGCCCCATGGTGAAGGAACAAGTCGAAATCCCACCCCGATCCAGCAGCGTTTTTGCCCAAAAGACCGGCGTCGTAAGCTTCGTCAATCGCGGCCTGAAGCGCCTCGCGCTCACGGATGTACTCGCCCCGAATGTAAATATAACACGTATGCGCATTCATCGCGAACGATGCGATCAGGCAACCCTCGATCAGCGTGTGGGGATCATGGCGCATAATCTCGCGGTCTTTGCAGGTGCCCGGCTCGGATTCATCCGCGTTCACTACCAGATAGGCGGGGCGACCGTCGCTTTCCTTGGGCATGAATGACCATTTCAAACCGGTCGGAAATCCCGCACCACCGCGACCACGCAATCCTGAGTCTTTCATCGTCTGAATGATCCAGTCACGCCCCTTGTCGATCAGGCCAGCGGTGCCGTCCCAATGCCCCCGGGCCTGCGCACCTTTGAGCGTGCGGTCGTGCATCCCGTAGATGTTGGTAAAGATCCGGTCCTGATCCTTCAGCATCGCTAGTTTACCCTTCGCTGTCCTGGCGCATGCGCCAGAGTTGAAAAATGTTGATCACCGCATAGATGAGACCGGCAAGCGCCGCGAAATCGAAAAGCAACGCATAGCGAGCTTCCAATTTCAATGCGGGACCGATGAACAGCGACAGCGCAAGCCATGCCAGCATGGTCACCGCAATGACCAGTCCGATGTGGCGACCCTTTCGGGCAATGGCGAGTTCCTTGTCCGTGTCCATCTCGTCCGGCTCATCCCGACGCCCCCTGGAGGGAACGCCACTCATTCTCGTTTTTTCGGGCTACTCCTCGTAGATCCCGTTTTTCTTGGCGCGCTTGGCGAAATCGGTTTCCTCACCCGTCGCCAGCTTAGCTGCCTGTTCGATCCAACCATCGCGCTCGATCCGGCCCTTGAACTTGAGCCGAGCATCGACCCAGGCCACTTGTTCCGGTGTCCAGGCAGCAATCTGGTCATAGTGATAGAAGCCCAGTTCGTTGAGCGTCTGCTCCAGTTTCGGCCCCACGCCTTTCAGCAGCTTCAAGTCATCAGCCTTGCCACCCCGAGCCTCTTTCAGGATTTCAGGTTCGTCTTCCTTGACTTCGGTTACTTTGGGTTCGGCCGCCTGTTTGACTGCCGGTTTCGGTGCGGCTGGGGTCTTGGGCGGCTTGGGCGCAGCCTTGGCTCCGGCAGCCTTGCCATCTTTGCCCAGCCAAGGTGTCAGCAGTGGTACTTCAGTGCCGTCGATACGTTTGACGGTGTCCCCGATATCGCTCGCCAACTGAACGCTCGCGTTGTACTGGGTTTTGCCGCTGTCATAATCGGTCAGACTGGTCAGACCTTTGAGCGGCTCAGCCGCATAGCGACCATTCTGCGGGCCCGGCGTCGGAACTTTCCCCGCCACCAGATCATCAAGGATCCTGCCAAAGCTCTCAACGGTCAGGTCTTCGTAGTAATCCTTGCCGATCTGCGCCATCGGCGCGTTGGTGCACGAGCCGAGGCATTCCACCTCTTCCCAGCTCAGCTTGCCATCGGCGGACAGCATGTGTGGCTTGGCCGCGATCTTCTCCTTGCAGACAGCGATCAGATCCTCGGCCCCGCAGATCATGCAGGACGTCGTGCCGCAGACCTGAATATGCGCAACCGATCCAACCGGTTGCAGTTGGAACATGAAGTAGAACGAGGCCACCTCGAGCACACGGATATAGGCCATGTCCAGCATGTCGGCGACGGATTCAATCGCCGCACGGCTCAGCCAGCCCTCCTGCTCTTGCGCGCGCCACAGCAGCGGAATGACCGCGCTGGCCTGACGGCCTTCGGGGTATTTGGTGATCTGCGCTTCGGCCCATTGCTGGTTGGCAGCGGTGAAGGCAAAGCTCTCAGGTTGTTCGGGGTGCAGACGGCGGAGCATTAGCGGTCAATCTCTCCAAATACGACGTCCATGGTGCCGATGATGGCGGCGACGTCGGCCAGTTGGTGGCCTTTGGCTACGTGGTCCATGGCTTGCAGGTGCAGGAAGCCCGGCGCGCGAAGTTTGGCGCGGTAGGGTTTGTTGGTTCCGTCGGCGACCAGATAGACACCGAACTCACCCTTGGGGGCCTCAACGGCAGCATAGACCTGACCGGAAGGAACGTGGAAGCCTTCGGTGTACAGTTTGAAGTGATGAATCAGACTTTCCATCGAGGTCTTCATGTCCGAGCGCTTCGGCGGGGTGATTTTGCCACGCGCCAAAACGTCACCGGGGCAGTCGCGGATTTTGGCAATGGCCTGACGGATGATCAGCAGCGATTGGCGCATCTCTTCCATGCGGACGAGATAGCGGTCATAGCAGTCGCCGTTTTTGCCAACGGGGATCTGGAATTCGAACTCGTCATAGCATTCATAAGGTTGCGCGCGGCGCAGGTCCCATGCCAGACCCGATCCACGCACCATCACGCCCGAGAAGCCGTATTTCTGAATATCATCCTCGGTCACCACGCCGATATCGGCGTTGCGCTGTTTGAAGATGCGGTTTTCGGTCAGCAGCCCGTCAATGTCATCTAGGACATTGGGGAATTCGTGGCTCCACGCCTCGATATCGTCCAGCAGTTCCGGCGGCAGGTCCTGATGTACACCACCCGGACGGAAATAAGCGGCGTGCAGGCGGGCGCCGCAGGCACGCTCATAGAACACCATCAGCTTTTCGCGCTCTTCGAAGCCCCAGAGCGGCGGCGTCAGCGCACCCACGTCCATCGCTTGCGTTGTCACGTTCAGCAGGTGGTTCAAGATGCGCCCGATCTCGGAATACAGAACCCGGATCAGAGAGCCACGTCGCGGCACCTCGACACCGGTCAGCTTTTCGATGGCCAAACACCAGGCATGTTCCTGGTTCATTGGTGCCACGTAATCCAGACGGTCAAAATACGGCAGGTTCTGCAGATACGTCCGGCTTTCCATCAGCTTTTCGGTGCCACGGTGCAGCAGGCCGATATGCGGATCACAGCGCTCAACGATCTCGCCATCCAACTCAAGCACCAGACGCAAAACTCCGTGCGCCGCAGGATGTTGCGGGCCAAAGTTGATGTTGAAGTTGCGGATCTTCTGTTCTCCGCTCAGCGCGTCCGTGCTGCCGTCATCGTATCTTGAGCCGTCCATCAACGCCCTCGTCTGTTCTTTTTCGCATCAGCCCGTACGCGGACTTTTTTCGTCTCGACAGCCTTAACCGCAGCGCCCGCCAGCAGGACCCCAAGCACACCCAGTGCGATCAGTTCCCCCAACATCATCAGCATCTCAACGGCGCTCCAGTTCTTGCAACTTCAGGCCCATCCACCACAAAAGCGCAATCGTACCGAAGGGGATCAGGCAAGCCAGGCACCAATATTTGTTGATCCCGAAGAACGGTAACAGCTTGACCATCGGAATGATCGTCAGCGCGGAAAGGATCAGCCACCAGATGCCACCCATCACTTGCTCTCCTGTTTCTCGTCCCCCGGCAGAACATAATTGGCACCCTCCCAGGGGCTCATGAAATCGAACTGCCGGTATTCCTGCACAAGGTCTACAGGTTCATAGACGACGCGTTTTTGCGCCTCATCATAGCGGACCTCTGTGTAACCTGTGGTCGGGAAGTCTTTGCGCAGAGGGTAGCCGCGGAATCCATAGTCGGTGAGAATGCGACGCAGATCGGGATGGCCGGAAAACAGGATTCCGAACATGTCGAAGACTTCCCGTTCGAACCAGTTGGCCGAAGGGTGCACATCCACGATCGAAGGCACCATGTCATCCTCGCGGACCGACACCTTCAAACGGATGCGCTGATTCTGGTACATCGACAGAAAGTGATAGACCACGTCGAACCGCTTGCCGCGATCGGGGTAATCAACGCCTGCGATGTCCACCAGGCTGGAAAACCTGCAATTGGGGTCGGACTTCAGGAAATCGATAAAATCGACCAGATTGGAAGGGGCAACATCCACATTGAGTTCGCCAAAGCTCACATCCCAGCCCAGAACACAATCAGGGCGTTTGAGTTCGATATGGGTCCCGAGTTCGTTCAATGTTTCGCTCATCGTACAATCGTCCCCGTGCGGCGAATCTTGCGTTGCAGTTGGAGCAGACCGTAAAGCAGCGCCTCGGCAGTCGGCGGGCAACCGGGAACGTAGATGTCAACCGGAACAACCCGATCACAACCGCGCACCACCGAATAGGAATAGTGGTAATAGCCGCCACCATTGGCACAGGACCCCATCGAGACCACATAGCGTGGCTCGGGCATCTGGTCATAAACTTTGCGCAACGCCGGGGCCATCTTGTTGGTCAGAGTTCCGGCCACGATCATCACATCCGACTGGCGTGGGGACGCGCGTGGCGCGATGCCGAACCGCTCGGCATCGTAACGCGGCATCGACGTATGCATCATTTCCACAGCACAGCAGGCCAGGCCAAAGGTCATCCAATGCAGACTACCCGTACGCGCCCAGTTGATAATATCCTCGGTCGAGGTCAGCAAGAAGCCCTTGTCCTGCAATTCCGCGTTCAGGGCCCGGGTCGCGACTTCCTTGTCGACATCAGCTGTGTTCGCCCCTGTCATTATTCCCATTCCAGGGCCCCCTTCTTCCATTCATAGGCAAAGCCGATGGTCAGTACCGCCAAAAACACCATCATCGACCAGAACCCGACGTCGCTGATGTCTTTAAAGCTCACGGCCCACGGAAACAGCATTGCGATTTCAAGATCGAAGATGATGAAAAGGATCGACACCAGATAAAAGCGGACGTCGAATTTCATCCTCGCATCGTCGAATGCGTTGAAACCGCATTCATAGGCACTTACCTTTTCGGGGTCGGGGTTGCGGACAGCCAGAACGACAGCCGCGAGAATCAGGACGATTCCAAGGCCGACAGCGACGGCCAGAAAAACCAGGATCGGGAGGTATTCCCGCAACAGCTCTTCCACGAATGGCTCCTTTCCTGCACGTCCACCTTTGAACGTGCCGTCAATTTGCGAGTTGACTGGACATTCTCTACCCCTGCCGGGTCAGAGGGTCAACCAAGCGCGAACGCGACAGGCAGGTTAAATCGCCGCGTTAGGCACCGGGTTTATCGAATGTTTTCGCAAATACCGGTTTGCACGCAATAGAAGTGAAACCTACGTGATCCATGCAGGTTTTCTTTTGTCGAAGAACGCCGCGATTCCCTCCTTCGCTTCTTCGGTTTCCCACCTGTCCACCAAAGCCTGAATCGTCCGGTTGATCACATCTTCGTCGATCCGTGGTCCCAGTTGTCGAGCGAGCCGCTTGGCAGATGCAACGGCGCCAGGTGCACAGGCAAGGTATGGGGTCACCTCTCTTTCAACCGCTTCGGACAGTTTATCTCCCCGTACTGCCTTTGCCAGCAGCCCCAATTCAACAGCTTCATTGGCATCGAAAAGACGAGCCGACATGAACACCCGTCTCGCCCTCGCCTCTCCCATTCGGGCGATAACATAGGGACCGATGGTTGCCGGGATCAGCCCCAAACGCGTCTCGGTCAGGCCCATTTTCAGAATATCA
>NZ_JBXWSF010000131.1:0-6633 GCF_059613285.1 Ruegeria sp. BHSB058
GTCGATCGGGTCGATGATGAACACATGCTCGCGGTGCAGGCGGTCGTCGTTATCCTCGGTCTCTTCGCTCAGCCAGCCATAACCGGGCCGGGCCGAGGGCAGCCGTTGTTCCAGCATGGCGTTGACGGCCAGATCCGCCTCTGTCACCGGTCCGCCGCCTTGCGGCTTGTCCCAGCGCTGGGCGGTATCGCCCGAATACCGGGTGGCAATCCGCCCGGCCTCGAGCGCGGCCTCGACGAGCAGGGACAGGTCAGTTTCCGGCAAGGGTCATCCCTTCGACAAGAAGTGACGGGACCACGCGGGACAGATAGGGGCGTGCGTCATTGGCCGGGATGATCCGCCGCAGCATGTCACGCAGATTTCCCGCAATGGTGCATTCATTGACCGGATACGAGATTTCGCCGTTCTCGACCCAAAAGCCGGATGCGCCCCGGGAATAGTCGCCGGTATTGGGGTTGATGGTCGACCCGATCATCGAGGTCACCAACAGCCCGGTCCCCATGTCGCGCAACAGATCATCGCGGCTTTGGCTGCCTTGTGTCAGGCTCAGGTTCCAGTTGCTGGGCGACGGTGGTCCTGATACGCCGCGTACGGCGTTGCCGGTTGCGGGCAAGTCCAGCTTGCGCGCACTGGACAGATCCAGCGTCCATCCAGTCAGAATGCCGTCTTTCACGATCGCACGTTTTGCGGTTGGCAACCCTTCGGCATCAAAGGGGCGCGAGCCCGATATGCGGGGACGGTGTGGGTCTTCGACCAGTGACAACGCGTCGGGCAACACATGTTCGCCCAGACTGTCCTTGAGCCACGAGGCCCCCCGCGCAATGGCCGCGCCGTTGCTGGCCGCCACAAGATGACCGATCAGCGAAGAGGATATGCGCTCGTCGAACAGAACCGGAAATGTTCCCGTGCGGGGCTTTCGCGCACCGTGCAACTGCACTGCGCGCTCTCCCGCGGTTTGTCCGATGTCCCGCGCGGAGCGAAGGTCGGATTGAAAGGTGCGGCTGTCACCGTCATAGTCGCGCTCCATCCCTGTGCCCTCGCCGGAAATCGCGACGCAAGAGATCGAGCGGCTGGATCGTGCATAGCCCCCGGAGAAACCGTTTGTCGCACACAGATGAACGCGATGCACGCCATAGCCCGCCGCCGCATCTGACACTTGTGTCACGCCTTTTACAGCTTTCGCCGCGGCCTCGGCTTCCAGTGCGTCCTGCATCAGCGCCTCGGCGCTGGGTTCGGGCGTGGGGTCAAACAGCTGCAGCGGTTCGACATCCCACGTCTTGATGATCTGATCCGAGCCAGCAAGCCCGGCATAAGGGTCTTCTGGCGCTTCGCGGGCCATGGCAATCGCGCGTTCGGCCATTGTGGCGAGGGTTTCTGGCCGACTGTCGGAGCTGGACACGATGGCCTGTCGCTTGCCCAGAAAAACCCTCAGCCCAAGATCGACACCTTCGGACCGCTCGGCCTTTTCCAGCGTCGCGTTACGGGTTTCGACGGAAACCGAGGACCCGTCGATCACAATGGCATCTGCGGCATCCGCGCCCGCCTTGCGGGCCGCATCCAAAAGCGCGTGGCTGATTTCTTCGGGTGTCCGTTTCATATGGCCTCCGTCGTCTATTCTGGACCTAGCCTTGCCCTGTTCGTGCCGCAAGGCCCGATGACCAAAGAATGCTGCATATCGGTGATGAATCGGGTTGCGACCCGATCCGGAAGGGCTTGTGCCAAAGCAAACAAAAAAGGGCCGCCACATCGGCAGCCCTTTGTTTGCGGCGTGAAATTCAGATTACTTGATCCGCTGGCCATTGGCCATCACATGCCCCTGGTCGTTGATCTCGATTTTCGAGTTCAGCGTGTCCGGCGCGTCCCCCGGCACGGCAAACAGACCCATCATCATCCGGGCGCCCATCGCGTCTTCGTCGGATACAAAGCCCATTGAGATCAGCTTGTCGATCAGCGCATTGGCCCCGACCAATTGCAGGTTTGCTTCGCCCGACGGGGCGGGGACACCGTCAAAGGCGTCAAGGTTGGAATTGTCGAACGTGAAATCCCCTGTGCCGGTCAGCTTTGCCCCGACAAGCGAGACAATCAACTCGTTGATCCTGAGCGAGTGCAGCTCGCCCGGAGCCGCATCGGTTGCGTCCAGTGTTTCGGCCACGGCGGGGTCAAGGAAGTTCACCTTGATCTTGGCCGTTCCACTTGTGTCGAGGGCGATGGTTGCCGGATCGCGCGGCAGCGCGCCCGCCGGGTCGAACATGCCCCACAGGATATCCGACATGGTGAAATCGGTCAGGTTCATGGCAAAGGCAAAGGGTTGTTCTTCGTCAGATGCCTGAACCGGAATGTCGAACTTGATCCCGGCACTTGCCATCGCCAGTTCGATCGGGAAGGGCAGGTCCGCGGTTGAGACAGCAATTTTGACGCCTTTCTGAGCGATATCGTACACGATATGTGCGGCATCCATGGCAATTGCGAAATCACCCCCTTCGGATTGGCTGGACATCTCGAACTGCTGGCCATCACCGACGCCTGCGATTTCGCCCGCCCCCGATGTAAAGGTGAATTTGCCGTCAAAGTCGAAGCCGGACTCGACAAGGCTGTTGTAATTGGCGGGATCGAATTCCTTGGGAATCGTTCCTGTGCCCTCAAAGCTCAGGCCGTTCATTGTACCCTTGAACTTGCCCTGGTCTTCGGATTCGGGATCATCAAAGGCGACATCATAGGTCAGGCTGTCGGCTGTCATGCTTTGCGTGAGGTCGCGCATCTCGCCGATTTTCATCTGCGACTTGCCCGCAACATTGACCATGTTCATGGCTGCTGAAAGCGCCTCGGGCGGAAGCGTTTCACCATCGAAGTCAACCGAGGTCAGCGCAACGCCGACACGGTTGGCGGCATAGTCATAAGTTGTGTCTTCGGGCGTGCCGGAAATCACCATGTTCAGATCATCATGCGAATAGGTCAGTTCTGCCCGAAACGTCTCGCCCTCGGATTTTCCGTCGATGACCATCGGAAAAGAGGCGGGGAATCCCGCGGTAACCGTGCCATCGCCATTCTCGGTAAGTGTCATGGACGGAATCGTCATCGAGAACTGGCCGTCTTCCTCGGGCAGTTCCATGGTCATCGCCATGTTGGCGATCGTCATGACGGAACCCGAATTGCTTGTCTCGCCGGTCACTTCATAGCCCATGCCGCCCAGGTAAGCTTGCCAGTCAGCCCAAACGTCGGCTGCGGTCAGGTCGGCCCACGCGCCCTGGGTTGCGACAACATAGGCAAGCACGGCACCGCAGCTGCGGCGATAGAAAGCAGTCATAAGAGAACCCTTCTCGATCAATTTCGCGCGCATCGTCGGGCTTGAGGGCGCGGGCGTCAAGGGGGCAAGGGCTGGACCCTTTCCCCCTTTGCGGGCTACGACTTGCGACAGATGGAATTTAAAGAGGGCATCCTCATGGATATGCAGGGCAAAACCGTTCTGATCACTGGCGCAAGCCGTGGAATTGGCGCCGAAGCGGGGCGCGTATTTGCCGCGGCGGGCGCGAACGTGGTACTGGCTGCGCGGGGCGGGGCGCAGATTTCGGCGTTGGCGGCGGAAATTGGAGAAAAAGCCGTCGCCGTGCCGTGTGACGTCAGCGATTACGCGCAGGTCGAGGCGGCGGTGGCCACCTGCGTGACTCGGTTCGGCGGGCTGGATGTTCTGATCGGAAATGCCGGCGCGATCGAGCCGATCTCTCATCTGTCGCGGGCAGACCCGGCGGCGTGGGGACATGTCATCGACGTCAATCTCAAAGGCGTTTTCTACGGCATGCGCGCCGCGCTGCCGGTAATGCGCGCGGGCGGTGGCGGATCGATCCTTACCATCTCGTCGGGGGCGGCGCACAACCCCATCGAGGCGTGGAGCCACTATTGCGCTTCCAAAGCAGGGGCTGCGATGCTGACCGAGTGCCTGCATCTTGAAGAGGGGCACCACGGCATCCGCGCGATGGGCCTTTCGCCGGGAACGGTCGCCACCCAGATGCAGCGCGAAATCAAGGCCAGCGGCATCAACCCGGTCAGTCAATTGGATTGGGAGGCACACATTCCCGCCGACTGGCCCGCGCGGGCGTTGTTGTGGATGTGTTCCGAGGATGCCGACGAATATGTCGGCACCGAGATTTCGCTGCGGGACGAGGGCATCCGCAAGAGGGTTGGTCTGGCATGATCGAACTGACCAAAGAAGGCGGGCTTTGGATCGCGACCATCAACCGCCCCGACAAAGCCAATTCGTTGACCGGGGCGATGCTTGAGGATCTGGCGGATATTGCCGAGGCCGCCGTGGATGCCAAGGCGCTGATCCTGACCGGGATCGGAAAGGTGTTCAGCGCCGGGGCCGATCTGGACGAGGCGCGGGCCGGGCTTGCAACGTCGGACGTGTGGGAGCGACTTTCGGGCGCTATCGCCGCGCTGCCTTGTCTGACCGTGGCCGCGCTAAACGGCACGCTTGCCGGGGGTGCGAATGGTATGGTGCTGGCTTGCGACCTGCGCGTTGCCGTGCCGTCGGCCAAATTCTTTTATCCGGTGATGAAGCTTGGGTTTCTGCCGCAACCTTCCGACCCCAGGCGAATGGCAGCCCTGATCGGCCCGGCGCGGACAAAGCTCATATTCATGGCGGGTCAAAAGATCACCGCAAAAGAGGCTTATACCTTTGGATTGGTGGACCGGGTTGTCGAAGCCGATGCGCTGATGGACACTGCCCGCGAACTGGTTGCCGACAGCCTTGCCGCGAAACCTGAAATCGCCACGGGTATCGCGGAGATGTGCGGATGAGGATTTCAGCCCTCCGGCTGCGTGTGGCCGACCCAGCGGGACTGGCGCGTTTTTATTCCGATGTTCTGGGCATGGGAACAACCCCCGCGGGCGAAGGCTGGCGCGTCGGGTATGCCGGGCAGGATGCCGATCTTTTGTTGCTTCCCGGTGGCGGTGGATATGTCGCTGACCGGGGACAGAGATACTGGAAAATCGGCATCACCTTGCCCGATGTTGATCTGGCCGTCGCCCATCTGCGGGACCGGGGCGTAGCCGTCAGCGATCCGGTTCAGTTCGTGGATATCGGATATATGTGCCATCTGGCCGATCCGGAGGGGTTCGCAATCGAACTTCTCCAGCATGATTTCGAGGGCAACCGACCAGAACGAGCGACGACGCCCGGACATCCGTTTTCCAATACCGGCATCGGGCAAATTACCTTGCGCACGGGCGATATTCAGGTCGAAGAAAAGGTGTGCAAATCACTCGGCTTGCGCCTGTTGTCACGGCAGGATGTGGCGGCTTTCGGATTTGACCTGCATTTTTACGCCTTTACGGATGAGACACCGCCAGATCCCGACCTCTGGGCTGTCGAGAACCGGGAATGGCTGTGGAAACGACCCTATACGACCTTGGAGTTTCAACATATTCCTCAAGCGCGGTTCGCCCCCGTGCCGGACTATCTGGGATTGGAAATCGAAGGGCTTTGCGAGGTGACCACAGATGCCTTTGGGGATCCGTTGTTGCCCGGTTGACCCTACTCCAGGCGGACGCCCGCTTTCTGCATATCCGCGTGAGCGGCGGCAAGTGAGTCGTCCAGGTCGATTGCGCGGCAGGCGTCCAGTTTCACGGTGACGTCGAACCCCAGTTTCGCTGCATCCACGGCCGAGTAATTGACGCAGAAATCAGTGGCCAACCCGACCATCGTCAGGGCGGTGATCCCGCGCGTGCGCAGGTAGCCTTCAAGCCCGGTAGGCGTTGTGTGGTCGTTTTCGAAAAAAGCGGAATAGCTGTCGATGGCCGCGCGAAATCCCTTGCGCAGGATCAGATCGGCATCTGTTCTTAGTTCGGGGTGGAACGCGGCGCCGCCGGTGCCCTGAACGCAATGATCGGGCCACAGAACCTGCAGCCCATATGGCATCTCGGTCACCTCGAACGGAGCTTTGCCGGAATGTGAGCTGGCGAAGGAGGAATGGCCTGCCGGGTGCCAGTCCTGCGTCAGGATTACCGCATCGAACCGGCTTATCATGGCGTTGATGGGCGCGATGACCTCGTCCCCTTGCGGCACCGCAAGCGCACCGCCGGGGCAGAAATCGTTTTGAACGTCGATTACAAGCAGGGCATGGGTCATGTGCGGGTCTCCGGGTTGTTTATTCAGGGGTAAGCGGCGCCTTGTCCGGCGTCAACGTTCCGAAACGCCTTGCCGGGTGTCGTTCGGTATCTATGCGCCCCATGTGTCGCTGAGGCGATAGCCTGAGGGCCAGGGGTCTTCGGGGTCCAGCATGTGCTGATGGATGCCGGTGATCCAGGCGCGGCCTGAAATCTCGGGAATGATTGCGGGGCGATCGGCAAGTTGCGTGGTGCCGACGATCCTGCCGGTGAAGCGCGAACCAATGATCGACACCGCTTCAAAGGTCTGGCTCTGTGCGATTTGCCCCTTCGCGGCCATCAGCGCCAGTCTTGCAGATACTGCCGTTCCGGTCGGTGACCGATCGACCTTGCCCGGCTGGATGGCAACGGCAGATTTTCCAGTCAGCCCGCTGTCCGTAGTGGAAAGGGGGCCACAGAAGGCGCAAAAAGAGATGTGATTCCAATCGGGGTTGTCTGGATGCGAGAACCCGAGTTGTTCGTTCGCGGCAC
>NZ_JBXWSF010000132.1:0-6045 GCF_059613285.1 Ruegeria sp. BHSB058
TGCAGCAAGCTCATTCGCCCATGCCTTTCGTCCAAAGCGTTGTAAGAGTGTCGACAACGGTGTCCGGGTCTTTCGAGATCGACCCCACCCAGGGATCTTTGGTTACGAACAGTGCTGTCAGATACTGATCGACCATTCCGCCAAGCGCGTAAGCGCGCCGCATCAGTTCATCTTCGGCAGGTCTACTGCCCCAGTGTTTTTTCAGATACGCACGCACAACGGTTCTCGCCCACTCGTTGTTGAGCCGTTGAAAAGCTGCCCTGGCTTCGGGAAAAGCGTCGATGCCCACGACAAGGCATTTCATCAAGCCTGCATTGGCCTTGAATAGCTCGAAATAACCTGCCGTGGTATTGCGGATCGGGTCGCCATCTTGTCTGGCTGCGGCCCGCATCTGAACTTGCAGATAGTCCACGAACTTGCTCAGCAGGTGGCCCGCCAGGTCGTTTCGATCTTTGAAGTACAGATAAAACGTACCATGCGCGACGCCCGCTTGCTGGCAAACGGTCGACACGGTCAGCAAATCAAGTGTGTTGTCGGCAAGGAAGGTCGTGCCGGAAATGAGAAGATCAAGCCGGGTACGCTCGCCCTTGCGCATGCGCTCCCGGCCGATGGATAACCATGTCTCAAACGGGTCGGTTTTCGGACCAGATATTCCATTGGCAGGGATCATTGTACCTCCATTTTATGAAACTGACATCAGTATCATAAATGATTCGAGTCAAGAGCCTGAATAGTCTGCGCTGGCCTTCGGCGGTGAAGGCGACCATCGCCCGCGCTACACGGAGTCGGACAAAAGCTCCTCCATAAAGAGACTCAGCAACTGAGCTCGCCCATCCACCCCAGCCTTGGCATAGATAGAAGTCGATTGCGCCCGTACGGTTCCCGCCGCCCGACCGCGAATGCGCGCGATGGAATCGTTGTCCAACCCTTTCAGGATCAGCAGGGCGACATCCCTTTCGGCCTGTGTCAGGCCCCATTGCGCAAAAAAGCCTTCGATGACTTCCGCCATCTCGCCACGCGCCGCCTTCAGACCGGTGGTAACGCGGGTCATCTTTGCAAGCAGCGCGCGCAGTTCGAACATGAAGAACAGGATGCCTGCACACAGCACGACTGCGACAAAGCTTTCCAGGACAAGATGCCCTCCACCCTCCCCGGCAGGATCGCGTACGTCCAGAATGACATCGACGATAAAGAACAACGCACATAGCGACTGGATCACGATCATCGCCGCCATTAGCGCGGCCCGGCGCGCGTCAGCGTCGCCGGACCTCAGGGTCTGAATGACCCTTTTGATCATTTGACCGACCAACCGTCGGGAATGTCCTTGCGTCCCGTAATCATTGCTTTCACCAAACCTACGCCTGTCCGCCTTTGATCCAGAACCACTCCGCCAACATGGATCACCACGGACAACATCAGCCAGTTGAACGCCAGTTCGTGCACCTCTTCAACCCACTCCACGCCAAAAAACCGGATCGAGCCCATCATGACGCCCGTGCCGCAAATCACCAGAAGGGTCAGCCAGATATTATAGGCCATCAGAGCACCCAGCGGATTGTGGGACAAGTGCACGACCCGGTCCCCCGCCCATGCCTCCTTTGCATGGTTCAACACGGCCCGCGGGTAAGGGACAAAAGCAGAAAACCGGGCCGAAGCCGGACCTGTGACGCCCCAGAGCAGCCTGACAAGAACAACCGCCAGAACCGCATATCCAATGAGTTCATGCGCTTTCCCCTCATCATCGACAATCATCCCGTTCAACACGACACCAAGAACGACAGTCCAGTGAACAAGCCGCACCAGCGGATCCCACACCCGATAGCTGCGGGCACTCAGGTGCCCGCGCTCTGTTTCAGCATGACTAGCCATCCGGCTTCACTCCTGCTCGACCTTGGAAATCTTGCCGCTTGCCGGATCGACATACACTTCGGCAAGTTCCTTACCCTTCACGACATAGGCTTCGATCTTTCCGTCTTCCATTTCGATCTTGCGCACATCGAACCCCATATCGGTCAGGCTTGTGCGCACTTCAGCTTCGGTTTTTCCCACCTCTGCACCGGGAGCAAGGTCAAGCGCCAGAACCGGCGAAGCAACAAGCAGGCCCGCAATGATCGACAGATATCTCATGATATTTCTCCGTTTTCAGATCCCGTGGCGGACTGCCCGCCAGCAAGGCCAACCTGTGCCGCTCGCCCCGATCGAACCATTGGGTTCGGGCTTAAACACGGGGATCTAAGCGCGCGCTGACGTTTGAAAACCGAACCTGTCCCAACAAAAAACCCCCGCGCGACGCGCGGGGGTTTTGACTTCAGACGTGTTTGTCAGGGATCAGTGTCTCTTGCCCTTAACCGGCGCCCAAAGGCGCTTGTTGGTCAGGTACAACAGCACCGAAAGGATGGTCAGGAAGATCACACCCACGAATCCGGCCTGCTTGCGGGCCATCATCTTGGGTTCTGCCGTCCACATCAGGAATGCGGCGACGTCCTGTGCCATGGCCTCGACGGTGTTCTCGTGGCCATCGGCAAACTCGACCTGCTCGTCGAACAGCGGTGGCGCCATCGAAATCCAGCCGCCGGGGAAGGCGGTATTTTCGTACAGGATGGTGCCGGCCTCTTCCTTTTCATGGCCGGTATAGCCATGCAGCAGCGAGGCGATGTATTCCGCGCCGCCCATGCCCTTGAACAGCTGGTTGATGCCCAGGCCGTAGGGGCCATGGAAACCGGCGCGCGCCTTGGCCATAAGACTCAGATCAGGCGCGCCAGCCGCCGTGTTGGCCGGGAAATGGTCAACGGGCTTGGCCGGCACGTCCTCGTCGAGTTCCGGATCGTAAACAGTGAAGTTGTCAGCCGCATAGGCGCGAACCTGATCCATTGTGAACCCGACACCGCCCTCATCGGCCAGTGTGCGCAGGGGAACATATTGCAGGCCGTGGCAGGCCGAGCAGACCTCGGTATAGATCTGCAGGCCGCGTTGCAGCTGGTGCTGATCATAGGTGCCGAACGGGCCTTCGAACGAGAACTGGAAATCCTCGATATGCTGTTCGCCGCCACCTGCCGCGAATGATGCGGCAGGAACAAACGCCAGAGCAACAGCGGCGCCGATTGCAAGTTTCTTGAACATGGTTTTCTGTCCCTCTTCTTACTCGGCGGGTGTGGCGTCGGCGTCAGCCTTGCCATAGTGCGCGTTGAAGTCTTCTTCGATGGTTTCCGGCTGCGGCTCGGGCTTTTCGATAACGCCCAGGATCGGCAGGATCACGAAGAAATAGGCGAACCAATAGGCCGACGCGATCAGCGAGAAGGATGCATAGGGTTCTTCTGCAGGCATCGCGCCCAGCCACATCAGGGCCATGAAGTCGATGATCAGCAGGTAGAACCACCACTTGAACATCGGACGGTACTTGCCCGAACGCACCGACGAGGTGTCCAGCCACGGCGCCAGCGCCATGGCCAGGATCGCGCCGAACATCGCCATCACGCCAAAGAACTTGGCGTCAATGATGCCACCGGTGATGAAGCTGGCGAACTGAACAACCCAGACCTCGCCGGTAAAGGCGCGCAGGATTGCATAGAACGGCAGGAAGTACCATTCCGGCACGATATGCGCGGGCGTCACAAGCGGGTTGGCTTCGATATAGTTGTCGGGGTGGCCCAGATAGTTCGGCATGAAGCCGACGATGGCCCAGAAGACAACCAGAACAACCGCCAGGGCAAAGAAGTCCTTGATCACGAAATAGGGCCAGAACGGCAGCGTGTCCTTCTCGGCCTCGGCTTTCGACCCTTTGCGAACATCAACGCCCGTGGGGTTGTTGTTGCCGGTGGTGTGGAAGGCCCAGATATGCACCACGACCAGCGCCGCAATGACGAACGGCAGCAGGTAGTGCAGCGAGAAGAAGCGGTTCAGCGTGGCGTTGTCCACGGCGGGTCCGCCCAACAGCCAGGTCTGGATGCTTTCGCCGATGAACGGGATCGCGCCGAACAGGCCGGTGATCACGGTTGCGCCCCAGAACGACATCTGTCCCCAGGGAAGAACGTAACCCATGAATGCAGTGCCCATCATGCACAGATAGATCAGCATGCCGATGATCCACGTGATCTCGCGCGGGGCCTTGTACGAGCCATAGAAAAGACCGCGGAAGATGTGGATATAAACGGCGACAAAGAACAGCGACGCCCCGTTCATGTGCAGATACCGCAGCATATGGCCGCCGTTCACGTTGCGCATGATGTGCTCGATGCTGGCAAAGGCCAGATCGACCTGCGGGGTGTAATGCATCACCAGCACGATGCCAGTGATGATCTGCAGTGCCAGGCAGAAAGCCAGAACAATTCCCCAGATCCACCACCAGTTCAGGTTCTTCGGGGTGGGGATCATGATGGTGTCGTAAAGCAGACCGACGATGGGCAGGCGGCTGTGCAGCCACTTTTCCGCGCCTGTCTTCGGTTCGTAATGGTCGTGCGGAATTCCGGACATGAGCGCGTTTCCTTATCCCAGCTTGATAACGGTAGGTTCGACGAACTCGGCCACCGGAACCGGCAGGTTCTCGGGCGCGGGCCCTTTGCGGATGCGGCCAGACGTGTCGTAGTGCGAACCGTGACAAGGGCAGAACCAACCATGATAGTCGCCTGCGCCATCACCCAGCGGCACACAACCAAGGTGCGTACACACGCCCATCATCACCAGCCATTCGCCACTCTCGTCCAACGAACGGTTTTCGTCCGCCGCGTCAAGGCCGGGCTTGTTGGCGTTGCGATCGTTGTTGTCCGGCAGTTCTGCCAGGTCGACCGAACGCGCCTCTTCGATTTCCTCGGGTGTCCGGCGGCGGATGAAGACCGGTTTGCCCAGCCACTTCACGGTGATCTGGGTGCCTTCTTCGACGCCACTGATATCCACGCGGATCGAGGACAGCGCCTGAACGTCGGCCGACGGGTTCATCTGATTGACGAGCGGCCAGACGGCAGCCCCTGCGGTTACAGCACCTGCGCCAGCCGTGGCGTAGTAGAGGAAATCTCTGCGGGTGCCTTCGTGATCTTCTGCGTGGGACACGAGGTTTTCTCCGAATTCCAACGCCCGGCGGACGGGCAAACATGCATCAGCACCGCAACAAAGCGGCGTCTCATCGCGCGTATCTATCCGGGAGAAAACGGTTCGTCCAGCGGTCATAGGCGCGCAGGACCCCGCATCAGCCCTTTCATGTCGCAATGCGGACACAAATTTCAAGATCGGGGCGGCAAAATCATGAAAACGCGCCCGTATTTGGCGGAATACCGAAAATCCGTGCCCCAGGCGATTCGCTTTTGTCGCGTTATGCTCACCATACAGCCGGTGGCTTCCAGCCCTGATGCAACTTCATCGCAGGGAAGCTTCGCTCACGGTCTGTCCGGCTCAGTCTGGTGAAATCCATCAACTACCCCTTTGGTTGTGCATGTTCCAATTAAACATCTATTTTATATAGAAATTTTATTCCTCAAAATGGCCACATTCCTGCTATTGCACCTATTGCGAGAACCACGCTATGTCCCGGTGGATGCATATTCAGGATGGAGGTTGGGCGTGATTAAAACGATTTTTGCGGCCCTTATTCTTGCAACCGCCTCTACGGCGACGGCCCATGCCGCCGGAGATCCGGCAAAAGGCGAACAACTTTACAGCCGCTGTTCCTCCTGCCACGCAATCATCAAGGACGGCAAGGTGCTGGTCAAAGGCGGGATCACCGGCCCGAACCTGTACGGGGTCATCGGTCGGGTCGCCGGAACCGAATACGACTACCTCAATGGCAGCGAGCGCTTGCCCATCGGCATGTTCACCGACGACATGATCCGCGCCGGCCAAGAAGGCCTCGTCTGGACCGAAGAGAACATCACCGCCTATGCCGCCGACCCCATTGGTTTCATTCAGGAATTCCTGAACGATGAAACTGCCCGCCCGAACATGAGCGTCAAGCTCAAATCCGGGGCCGAAGACATCACTGCCTATCTGGCGACCTTCAGCCCCCAGTAAACCCGGCGCCTGATGCTGGCTAAGCCTTGTGCATCAAGGCGGCCAGCC
>NZ_JBXWSF010000133.1:0-5900 GCF_059613285.1 Ruegeria sp. BHSB058
CCGCGATCTCGGATTTGTTGCCGGTGGTCAACAGCATCTCGCCAAACTTGTTCGATATCGCCATCAACAACAGCCCGCGCAGGCGCGACTGGATGTTTTCCTCGGTGATGTCCGGCTGCAGCCCCTCGAACACCGGCGCCAGCGTGCGTGTTACCGCCGCCCGGCTTTCCGAAATCGGGACATGATCGTACCGGACGCCCAGCGCCTTCGCCACCGCCTCGGCATCCTCCAGAGACCCGGGGCTGGTATATTCCGACGGCAGCATGACACAACGCACGTTCCCGGCCCCCAGCGCATCCACCGCGATGGCCGCGACCAGCGCCGAATCCACACCGCCCGACAGGCCCAGAACCGCCTTCTTGAACCCGGTCTTGGCCATGTAGTCGCGCAACGACTGCACCATGGTGCGGTAATCCTGCTCCCATTCGTCGGGCTGCGGCGCGATCTCGCCGGGGACGATACGCCAGCCATCGTCGCCACGCTGCAGATCAAGATGGGTCACCGCCTCGTCAAACACCGGCATCCGCAACGCCAGTTCACCGCCGGGGTTCAGCGCAAAGGTGCCCCCGTCGAACACCTGGTCATCCTGCCCGCCAACCATGTTGAGATAGATCAGCGGCAAACCGGTTTCGACAACCCGCGCCACCATCTGATTGATGCGAAGTTCGGTCTTGTTGCGGAAATAGGGCGACCCGTTCGGGATCAGCAGGAACTCTGCCCCGGTTTCCGCCAGTGTTTCCGCCACATCCTCGTGCCAGGCATCTTCGCAGATCGGGCTGCCGACACGCGTGTTGCCCACCGAATACGGCCCCCCCAAAGGTCCGGCGTCATAAATGCGCACCTCGTCGAAAACGGTCTCGTTTGGCAGGTGATGCTTCAGCGCCCGGCTGGCAATCTTGCCGCCCTTCAGAATCAGATAGGCGTTATACAGCTTGCCTTCCTCAACCCAAGGCCCGCCGATGGCAAGTGCCGGGCCGTCGGCGCATTCCTCGGCCAGGGTCTCGATCATCGCGATCGCGGTGTCATGGAACGCAGGCTTCATCACCAGATCCTGCGTGTTGTATCCGGAAATGAACATCTCGGGCAGGGCTACCAGATCGGCCCCCGCCGCGCGCCCAAGCTCCCAGGCCTGCAAGGCCTTGTCGGCATTGCCTGACAGGTCGCCCACCACCGGGTTGAGCTGCGCCAGAGTGATACGGAAACGGTCGGCCATGACGCCCCCCTGCTCTCATCCATTCAAAGCCATTTACCAGATCGCGCCCCGAGGAAAAGGCCAATGGAGCAAAAGACATTGCCCCGCCCTCCCCGGTATCCTAAGTTTCGGCCTACCGAGCAGCGTATTTTTGAAGCAATCAAGGCAAACAGGGGCAGCGATGGTCTCGATCCGCAAAACTATGGCAACGGCGGCATTCGCCGCGCTGGCCGGAACCGCCTGGGCCCAAGATGATCAGATCCTGACCACCGAAGACGAAGTCGGCGGCGTCTATGAGGGCACCTTCAAAGGTGGATTGCAGCACGGCATTGGCACCTATCGCCTGCCCAACGGCTACGAATATACCGGCCAGTGGATCGAGGGCGAGATCGAAGGCAAGGGCACCGCGCGCTTTCCCGACGGCTCTGTCTATGAGGGCGAGTTTGCCAAGGGCAAACCGCACGGGCAGGGCAAGATCGTCTATGCCGACGGCGGCACCTATGAAGGTGAATGGAAGGACGGCGTTTTTGACGGCGCTGGCCTTGCGGTCTTCACCAGCGGCAGCCAGTACAAAGGCGAATTCAGGAATGGCCTGCACCATGGCAAGGGAACGCTGCGTGTCGCCGACAACTACGTCTACGAAGGCGACTGGGTCGATGGCCAGCAGGACGGCAAGGGCAAGTTCACCTATGCCGATGGCTCTGTCTACGAGGGCGACGTGCGCGGCGGCGTCCGGAATGGTACAGGCACGGTCCAGTTTTCCGACGGCGTGTCCTATACCGGCGACTGGTCCAATGGCCAGATGAGCGGGGCCGGAACGCTGTCCTATCCCAACGGCGACGTCTACGAAGGCGCGTTCCGCGACGGCCGCCGCGAAGGCAAGGGCAAGACCATCGGCGCGGATGGCGACGTCTACGAGGGCGACTTTCTGGACGATCAGCGCCACGGGCAGGGCACCTTCGTCGGGACCGACGGCTTCCGCTATACCGGCGACTGGACCAATGGCCAGATCGAAGGCAACGGCCGCATGACCTATCCCGACGGCTCGATCTATGTCGGTGCCTTCCAGGCCGATCTGGCCGAAGGCAAGGGCAAGATCACCTATCCCGACGGGTCCAGCTATGACGGCGACTGGATCGCCGGCGTGATCGAGGGCGACGGCACCACGGTCTATGCCAACGGCATCGTCTACAAGGGCCAGTTCCGCAACGCCCGAAATCACGGCAAGGGCGTGATGACATACCCGGACGGCTATCGCTATGACGGCGACTGGGCCAACGGGCTGCGCCACGGCGAAGGCAAGGCCACCTATCCCGACGGATCGGTTTATACCGGCCAATACGCCAACGGCCAGCGCCACGGTCAGGGCGAGATCGTGATGACGGACGGGTTCCGGTATTCCGGCCAGTGGACCGAAGGCAAGATCACCGGCATCGGCACCGCCACCTATGCCAATGGCGACGTCTACGAGGGCAGCTTCCTGAACGGCAAACGCCAGGGCGAAGGCCGGATGCGTTATTCCGACGGTCAGGAAGAAACCGGCACATGGGAAAACGGCGCGCTGGTCCAGAACGACGAAACCGCTCAACCGGCACCCGCCGACGGCACGACGCAAAGCGACTGACCCGCTTCGCCGCTTCTTTCTGGTCGCAAATACCACAGGGAGTTTGAGGGACAGTGTCGCTCAACGAAAATCCAATAGAGCGCGCCGCAGGCGCTCGATTTTCGCACCGTCTCTGCAATCGGTACATTTCGGACAACCCGTGGTCTGAACCATGTACATTTCGGTCATTTTGCCGCTTCCCATTCCCGCACGGGGCTGTATAAACTCCGCCTCATGATCAACCGCGCAGATATCTCCTCCACCGACGTCACCACCCGTGGCGCGATTCTGCGTGGCCTACTGATCCTAATCCGCCTCTGAGCGTGCCACCCGGCGCGCCCGCTCAGAGGAGGACGCCCGCGCGCCAAATGGCTTTAGGACAGACAAGAAAGACACCGACATGACCAACGTGACCGACCAAGACCGCGTCTTGATCTTCGACACCACGCTCCGCGACGGCGAACAAAGCCCCGGCGCCACCATGACCCATGACGAAAAGCTCGAAATCGCCGAATTGCTCGACGAAATGGGCGTGGACATCATCGAAGCCGGGTTTCCCATCGCCTCCGAAGGCGACTTCAAGGCGGTCTCCGAAATCGCCCAGCGCTCGAAAAACAGCCGAATCTGCGGTCTGGCCCGCGCCAATTTCGCCGACATCGACCGCTGCTGGGAGGCGGTGAAACACGCGGAAAAGAACCGCATCCACACCTTTATCGGCACCTCACCGCTGCACCGCGCCATCCCGAACCTGACCCAGGACGAGATGGCCGAAAAGATCCACGAGACCGTCAGCCACGCCCGCAATCTGTGTGAAAACGTGCAATGGTCGCCAATGGACGCAACCCGGACCGAGTGGGACTACCTCTGCCGCGTGATCGAGATTGCGATCAAGGCAGGAGCCACCACAATCAACATTCCCGATACGGTCGGCTATACCGCGCCGATGGAAAGCGCCGATCTGATCAAGCGCCTGATCGAAACCGTGCCCGGTGCAGATGAGGTGGTCTTCGCCACCCATTGCCACAACGATCTGGGCATGGCGACCGCGAATGCCCTGGCTGCCGTTGCAGGCGGCGCGCGCCAGATCGAATGCACTATCAATGGCTTGGGCGAACGCGCCGGAAACACAGCACTCGAAGAGGTGGTGATGGCGCTGAAGACCCGCAACGACATCATGCCCTGGCACACCGGGATCGACACCACCAAGATCATGCATATCTCGCGCCGCGTCGCGACGGTGTCGGGCTTCCCAGTGCAATTCAACAAGGCGATTGTCGGCAAGAATGCCTTTGCCCATGAAAGCGGTATCCACCAGGACGGCATGCTCAAGAACCGCGAAAACTTCGAGATCATGCGCCCCGAGGATATCGGCCTCTCCGGAACGTCCTTGCCGCTCGGCAAACACTCGGGCCGCGCCGCTCTCAAGGACAAGCTGAACAATCTTGGCTACGAGGTTGGGGATAATCAGCTCAAGGACATCTTCGTTCGGTTCAAGGAATTGGCGGACCGCAAGAAAGAGGTATTTGACGATGACCTCATCGCGCTCATGCATTCGGGCGGCGATGCCAGGGATCATCTGCAACTGGTGTCGATGAAGGTCGTCTGCGGCACCGGCGGCCCTGCGGAATCCACCATCGAAATGGAAATCGACGGCAGGGATGTCAGCGCCACCGAACATGGCGACGGGCCTGTTGACGCATCGTTCAAGGCGATCCGCGCGCTTTACCCCAACAAGGCGCACCTGCAGCTTTATCAGGTGCACGCGGTGACCGAAGGAACGGATGCGCAGGCCACCGTTTCCGTGCGCCTGGAAGAGGATGGCATGATCGCTACCGGCCAGTCAGCCAACACCGATACGGTGGTTGCTTCGGCCAAGGCCTATGTCAACGCGCTGAACCGCCTGATCGTGCGCCGGGAAAAGGCCGGGCCGGGCGCAGATACGCGCGAGATCAGCTACAAGGACCTGACCTGATCAATCATGATCAAGAGCGGGCCTTGATCGGGTCCGCTCGCCATTTTCTCGGGGCGACTCAGGATAGTCCGGCGTTTTCCAGACCCTGTTGGAAATGTTTTATGTCTTCGTCGCGCGTATAATGCAGCGTCGCCAACAATTCGCTGATCTTGAAATCGGGGTTGGCCGCCCGAACGGCGTCGGCATGACGTTTCGCCTCGGTCTCATTCCCCAACCATGCATGGCATGCAGCGACAAACGCGTTTTGCGTTATGTCCAGATCGGTCAGGTGCTGGAAATCGTCAATCGCTTGTTCATAGTGACGGCCGCAGAAATGCGCCTTGCCAAGGTGGCTCCAGAACCGGGGTGGGTGATGCGGGTTCAAGCGCATTGCCTTTTCGATCCATTCGGCCCCTTCGTCGGGCTTGCCCATCCATGTCAGCAATTCGCCCATCTGCACGACGACCAGATCGTAATTCGGATTGAGTGACAGCGCGCGTTCCTGATGATAGCGGGCCTTGCCGAGGTTATTGCGCACAATCTCCAAGGCCGCCATCAGACGGTGAACATCCGGGTCGTTGTCGTCGAGCGAAGCGGCTTTTTTGATCGAGCCTTCGGCATCGGCCAGGGCCGCAACCGTGTCCGGATCCCAGCCATAGCCCCAGGCCTGCCCCCGGATACAGCCTCGCCACGCGTGGGCATGAGCATAATCGGGGTCCAGCTCAATGGCCCGATCCACCAGCTTGACCGCCTCGGCATTGTCTGTGGGCGTGCTGCGGTGGTGCAGTACCTTGGCCGCCAGAACACACTCATATGCGGCAAGGCTCGACGGTTTTTTCCGCGCCAGTTCATCCGTTTTCGACGCCTCAATCCGTCCGGGGAGGGTTGCGACAACGGCCGCGGTAATCTCGTCCTGCAGGGTAAAGATATCATCCAGCTCACGGTCGTATTTTTCGGCCCAGATATGCGCATCGTTCACGCTGTCGATCAACTGGACGGTGATTCTGACCCGGTTTCCGGCCTTTCGCACGCTGCCTTCGACAATGTACTGGGCCCCAAGTTTCCCGGCCACCTCGCGAATATTGACCGACTGCCCCTTGTAGACGAAAACCGAGTTTCGCGAGATGACAAACAGCTCGCGTCGGCGGCTGAGC
>NZ_JBXWSF010000134.1:0-5522 GCF_059613285.1 Ruegeria sp. BHSB058
AGTGCTGGCCCGGCGCAAATGACTTGGCGGGTTTCAGCGAAACTCGATCGCCAAGGCTAACCCCCTCAGGCGCGGCATCCGGCAACATGTGACACGTATCACGCCCGACATAAAGGACTTCCCCCGTCAAGGGCGGCCCGGATTTGCGCTGTACACAGAGCCGATCACCAACGCTTGCCGAGTTCGCAATATTCTTAATGTCGATGACACCGCGTGCAACACTGATTACCCGCCCCACGTGACGTACATAGCTCAGTTCCTTGAACTCTGCGTCCAACATCCTTGGTTCAGGTGCATGCATCGAAATTTGCTCCTCTGGTGCTCGACAACGGTTTCTAAAGGAATCGGGGTTAAGCCTTGATTGAAATTGATCGAGGGAGAAACCCCGATGTTCACTGATCTGAACGTCTTTAAGACAGCGTACGCAATGGCAACGCATGCCGGGCAACGGCAATCTGTCACTGCTCGTAATATGGCGAATGCTGATACGCCCGGATACCAGGCCCGCGATATTCAAGCATTCGAAAAGGTGTTCGAACAGTCGTCCTCAGGCGTCGAGATGCGGGCGAGTCGAGCGCTCCATTTGAATGGTCAAGACTCCGACAACTACACCTGGCCGGAGACTCTGGCCAACGGACCAGAGGAACTGAACGGCAACAACGTTTCGATCGAAGAAGAGATGTTAAAGGCCGTAGATATCAAGCGGCAACACGACCGGGCTCTGGCCATTTATCGGTCTTCTCTCAACGTGTTGCGCATCAGCCTCGGAAAATCGTGAGGCTGGGGTGGACAATGAGTGAGTTTTCAAAATCCCTCGCCACTTCGGCCAGCGCATTGCGCGCACAGGCAACTCGGTTGCGACACGTTTCAGAGAACATCTCGAACGCCGACACACCCGGATATCGCCGCAAGACCATTCCGTTTGAGACAGTAAATTCGGATGCAGGCAGCCTCGTCCAAGCAGGTCGCGTTCGCCTTGATCGCCGCGACCTCAGTCGCGTTTTCGATCCCGGCCACCCTATGGCGGATGAAACCGGCCACTATGAGGGTTCGAATGTCGATCTGATGATTGAAGTCGCCGACGCCCGCGAAGCTCAACGCAGCTATGAGGCCAACCTCAAGTTATTCGACCAGGCCCGACAGATGTCGGCTAGCCTGATGGATTTGTTACGAAAATAAAGGACAGCCAGAATGGATATCCTCACCTCTACAGCAGCACAAAACTACGCCTCGGCCCGCCCAGCAACACGACCCGACTTGACTCAAGACAGTGCCGCCCAAAACCTGCACAAGGCGGGTTTGGATTTCGCCACCGCTTTGAAACATAGTGAAGAGCTGGTCCAATCCTCCATGGTGGGACAGGTTGATCCGCATTCGCTAGTTCAGGCGCTGGCGCAAACTGAACTGGCAGTCGAAACCGCAGTAACGGTTCGCAACAAGGTTGTCGAAGCCTATCAGGAAATTCTGCGCATGCCGGTTTAATCCATGCTAAGCGAAGGGTTGTTTTTCGACATCGTGCGTCAGGCACTTTGGATAGCGGTCATCACTTCCGTGCCCATTCTTGCAGTCGCACTGGTTACTGGCCTCACTGTTGGCCTGTTTCAGGCGTTGACCTCCATTCAGGAAATGACGCTGACTTTTGTCCCGAAGCTTATCGCTATTGTGGCAGTGTTCTGGGTCTCGATGGGGTTCATGACCCAAACGCTCGTGTCGTTTTTTCAAGCTACCCTAGTTCCCCTTATCTCGGGAGGTTATTGATGGACACATCGTATGTCATCCTGTCCCGGCAATCCGGTTTGATGAATGAAACCCGCATTGTTGCAAACAACATCGCAAATGCGAACACTACCGGGTACCGGCAGCAGGGTCTCGTGTTTTCGGAGTACGTTCACAGTGGCGGTCGCTATCCGTCAACATCAATGGCTCGTGCACAGGCTCATAGCACAGCAACAAATCCGGGCGTCCTGACCAGAACCGATGGGCAATTTGACTTTGCAATCGACGGCGAGGGATTCTTTATGGTGGAGACGCAATCGGGCACACGCCTGACCCGCGCCGGAGGTTTTTCTCCGAACGCCGAGGGCGATCTTGTTTCGATCAACGGTGGTCGAGTTTTAGATATCAACGGCGCGCCGATTTTCATACCTCCTGATGCAGCCTCGATCAGCGTGGGAAATGACGGAACTCTCAGTGTCAACGGACAGCCTCTGGCACAAATCGGAGTTTACCGGGCGACGAGTCCGGCCACCATGTCGCGCGAAGGGAGCGTGACATTCAAAGTTGAAGGGGAAGTGGAGCTCGTTAACGAGTCAAGAATCCTCCACGGATTTCTCGAAGGTTCAAACGTCAATGCTATAGAGCAGATAACCCGCCTGATAGAAGTCCAGCGCGCCTATGAACTAGGGCAGAGTTTTCTCGAAACCGAAGACGAACGCGTTCGCGGCGCAATCAAAACCCTGATGCGTTGAACCCTACAAGGAGAAAAATTCTATGCGCGCCTTGAAAATCGCGGCCACCGGCATGACCGCACAACAAATGCGGGTTGAGACAATCTCTAACAACCTCGCCAATATGAACACCACAGGCTACAATGCGCGGCGGGCCGAGTTTTCGGATCTTCACTATCAGCAGATGGCACGGGCCGGCACCGTGAATGCAGCGGATGGCACGGTTCTGCCGACAGGCATCCAGCTTGGCCTCGGCGTAAAGCCTGCCGCAGTGACGGTTGAACTGGCTCAAGGAACATTGTCCGCGACAGGCAGCGATCTGGACATTGCCATCGACGGAAACGGGTATCTTGAGGTGACACTGCCAAACGGCCAATCAGCATATACGCGGGATGGCAGTTTGAAACGATCTGCCGAAGGGTTGATTGTCACATCCGACGGGTTCGCGATATCGTCAGATATCACAATTCCAAGCGACGCCCGTTCGATTTCCATCAATCCTTCCGGACAAGTCTATGCCTATTTCGACGACTCTACCGAAGCTCAGCTACTGGGAGAGTTCACGCTTGCCAGTTTCTCAAACGCCAAAGGACTTGAAGCGCTCGGAAGCAACCTTTTTCGAGAAACCGAAGCCTCAGGTGCACCTGTCATCGGCGTGCCCGGTGAGGATGGGCTAGGCACGTTGCGGCAGGGGTATCTCGAGGATAGTTCCGTTGACGCTGTGCGAGAGGTCACAGAACTGATCGAAGCGCAACGTGGATATGAGATGAATGCCAAGGTAATCTCTGCAGTCGACCAGATGATGGGCGCGACCACCCAGGTGCGCTGATGCGAAACCTCATTCTTTTATTGGCGCTCTCCCTTGCCAAAATCGGTTTGGCCGACACCGTGGCTCCCACACGAACGATCCGGGCCAAACAGATCATCCAGATGGATGATCTCGCGACACGACCTGGTGAAGTCGATGGAATGATCACCAGCCCCTCCGAAGCGATCGGCAAAGAGGCGCGGGTGGCCCTATATCCCGGCCGTCCTATCCGTATTGCCGATATCGGCCCGCCAGCCATCGTTGACCGCAACGATCTGGTAACTATCGTTTTCGATCGCGGAGCTCTTTCCATCAGTGCTGACGGGCGGGCGCTTGGTCGCGGGGCCGCAGGCGAAGTCATCCGCGTCATGAATTTATCATCCCGAACAACGTTAAGCGGTCTGGTTCGACCAGACGGAAGAATTGAGGTAAAATAATGGGCATCCACCCTTCTTGCACAATCATTCTGTTTTCCGCTCTGGCTGTCTCGGCCTGTGGTCGATTGGACCACCTTGGCAAACCACCCAGCTTCACGTCCTCAAATGAAACTCCTGAACATGTGGCGATGTTGTGGCCAGGTCTACCGACACATAGTCACCCCCAAAGGTCGGTCGACCGGTCTTCGCTTTGGAGTGGGGGGCAAAGCTCTTTGCTTGGCGATCAGCGTGCCATGAAAAAGGGAGACATTCTTACAGTGGTCATTGAAATCGACGAAAAAGCCGAGATTTCCAACGACACGAACCGGTCTCGAACCGGGTCCGAAAGCTTGGCTGTTCCACAGCTTTTAGGATTGCCGCAAAGAGCGACAGACAAGTTACCAGACGGCTTTTCCTTCGACGAGGCGGTGTCAGTCGACTCCGAAAGTTCGACCAAGGGAAAGGGGTCGATCAAACGGAAAGAGAAACTGACTTTGCGAGTGGCGGCTACAGTTGTCGACGTACTTCCCAACGGAGTTCTGTCAATAACCGGTTCCCAAGAGCTGCGAGTGAACTTTGAAATGCGCGAGTTGCTGGTCTCGGGTTTTGTCCGCCCCGAAGACATCTCTCGCCAGAACGAAATTACTTACGACAAGATTGCATCAGCGCGGGTTTCTTATGGAGGTCGCGGACAAATTACCGACGTCCAGCAACCGCGATATGGTCAGCAAATCCTGGACACATTACTTCCATTCTGAGGCAACGAATGATCAAAAAATTTCTGCCTATCGTTTTCCTCCTCGCAGGGCTTGGTGCGGGCGCTGGTGCCGGCTTGATCTTGGGTTCCCCAACTCATGGCGGCGCGCCAAAAGAGGCAACTCGTGCGAGTCGCGATCCTGCTCCTGAGTCTGATCGCTCAAAACACACACAAGAAAAGATTTCGTTCAAAAACGAACACAGTGTTGCTGGCGAAGCCGAATACTTGAAGCTGACCAAGCAGTTCGTCGTTCCGGTAGTAGAGAGGGACAGGATTTCTGCCTTGGTTACGATTTCTCTTAGTCTTGAAGCCCGGCCTGGTATCAGCGAAAAACTCTATGCCCTAGAACCCCAACTGAGGGACGGGTTTCTGCAGATTCTTTTCGATTTCTCAAACAAGGGCGGGTTTGACGGAACCTTTACGGAGTCCAGAAATCTTGACCAACTCAAGAACACGTTGCTGGTCGCAGCCAAGAAGAATTTTGGCAATGATGTATCCCGAGTATTGATCACGAGCATCGCCCGGCAGGATAGCTGAACGTTGAGTAATGTGTCCTATTCCAAAGCTTTCCTCTTAATCAACTCATACTGGACAAGCTCTTCAAACTGCTTGGTTTGTCGAGACTGCCTCAGTTCTCGTTCCTTTTTTTGGTTGAGCTCTGCCAGAACTTCTTTCTTCCCGATTGCGTCGCGCAATTGATCCAACGCGGCCAATTTTTTTGCCCTGGTACGCGCCAAGTCCATATTCAACTTTCGCCGCGTCCTTGATTCCCAACCTGTCCAAAGCAGATCGGCACCTATGGCACGGTAATCCGATATATGAAACCGCGTCTCTCTAACTTCCGCCTTTTGCGCATCAAGGCGCTCTAACTGGCGCAATGATTTCTGTTCTTCTTCCAGCACGGGCCGAATCTTTTCCAGTTCAAGCAAATACAGCGCGTGGCTGGCAGTTTCCGCCTTCTTCATCTGTTGCAGTTTCTTCATGCCCGTCCTTTTGCCTTCTTGCGCATTGCCTCGGCAAACCGAATAGCTGCGGCAACCGGTTTGTAGTGCTCCTCAGAGATCTCCTGCCCTATCTCAACAGAAGCATGCAAG
>NZ_JBXWSF010000135.1:0-5545 GCF_059613285.1 Ruegeria sp. BHSB058
GTTCGGCCAGTGCATCGAACAAGAGGACGTCATGCTGCTTGATCCGGATATTGAACTTGCGGTCACTCTTGGGCTTTCCAGAAGAACTCTGATCCGAGGCTTCTGGAAACATCTCTGGCTTAACCCGTAACGTGAACTCTCCGTCCAGTACCGAACCCTGATTGACGGAAAAGGACCTTACGTTCTGATCACTCATGACCGCACCCTCTTCGTGTTCGGATAAACTGTGATCAAGGTGTCACCATCTACAACAACCGACGCACCACCCCGCCGTGCGAGCCGCTCCAGCATTTTCAGTTCATCACGCTTCTGCCGAAGCAAAGGCTCGATAGCCCTCTTTGGCAGTTCGAGACGGTCTCCCCGAGCGTTCCACTCCCCTACCTCCAAGATAGTCCCAACCATTTCTTCAGAGATGCCACGCTGGCGCATCCGGTCTTCCATATGCCTTGTATGCATGCCCAAACTCCTTAGCCAAACATTGCACCTGTTATAGTAGCCAGAATTTGGCTATGTCAACGATATAAATTCTGGCTCCCCCTTTCGCTCCACAAGTGCTGCGCAGTCTTTCGCTAAAAGCGATGGTTGTCGGGCATTCCATGCCCGTCCGCGCGAAGCGCCGGGCCGGTCGGCGGGTAGCCTTCAGGTTGCCCGCCGACAGGTCATCCTGAAACCGCCATCACTTGGATCACGCCAGAACGCAAAAGCCCCCGTCTGCTGACGGGGGCCTCGATCATTGCGGCGGTGCGGACTGTTACTCGGCGGCCATCCGGTCGGCCTGCGCGGTGCGGTCCATGATGTAATCCACGGCCTTCTGCGCCTCCGACGCGGCCCGGAAAATTGCGCGGCTGTCTTCCTTCATCGCCTCAAGCCATCCTTCGACATAGGCCGCGCTCTGATCGAATTCAGGCTCCACACCGATCTGCGCGCAAAGCATGCAGTTTCCGATTTCAGCGACCAGTTCCTCGAACGCGTAAGCCTTGCGGTCATTGAACCGGCCCAAACGGTCCAGCCGCTTTGTCGCGCCTGTCCAGTGGATTGTCTCATGGGCCAAGGTGCCAAAGTATCCAGCCGCCCGATAAAACGTGCCAATCGGCGGCATGTGGATGCGGTCGGTCGTGATGTTGTAGTAGGCGCGCGGCTCATCGCTCACGTCGATCTGCGCGCCGGTTGCGGCAAAGAACGCCTCCAGTTCGGGGTCGGCTACGGTGCCAAGATCACGGGGCGGGTCAGGCAGGATATAGAACTCGGCGGGCAAGTCTTCGATCTGGTCAGCATTGAACACGCGGTAGGCCCGCGCATAGGGGATTTGCCGCTCCTCGCCATTCTCGTCCTCGCGCTCGACGGTGCCGTATTTCACGACCGTCGCGGATTTCTCGCCCTTGCGGACATGGCCCCCAAGCTGCTTGGCCTGATTGAACGTCATCCAGCGGGCTGAGCTGTAATCCTTGGCCATCGCGGTCGCCCAAAGCATCAAGATGTTGATGCCCCGATAAGCTTCGCCGTTGAACCGTTCCGGCAGGCTGACCCCTACCCCGCCGCCAGTCCAAGGCTTGCGCCAGGGCGGCGTTCCCGCCTCGATCTGCGCGATGATCTGATTGGTGACATGGGTGTAAACGTCAAACTTCTCTTTGGTCATTTGTGACCCTCCTTCGCGTGACGCGGGCCGGGTCCCTTCCCCTTTCCGCCGATGGGCGGGCCTTCCTGTTCTGATCTTTGGAATGCCCATGCATTCCGAAGGGCAAAGCAGGTAAGGGCAAAGCCCGTCCTGCGGCCTGGCGGGGCCGTGACAACCGGGTGGAGGGCGTGAATTTGGGAGGGAACCGCGCGCCTCGCGCGTGGGAGGAACCGAGATTCTCGACCGGAACCGACGCCACCGGCGGCGCTTGTCGGTTTTCTCGGACCTGCCGGGATGGCAGGCGGATCAACAGGATTTGGAAACTGTCAGGGTTGGGGTGAGCGGGCGTCAGCCCGTCGATCCCCTAACCTGTCTATCGGTCAAAGCGAAACCGGCACGCTGCCGGGATCACACATCCCACGGCCTTTCCAAGAGATATGTAACATAAAATCTTGAAAATCATATTTTCCATGTTACATATAATCTAGATGATCATTTGAGGAGATAGCCATGATGCCCGTTGTACGCGTAAATGACGCCACTTTTGTTGACCTCAAGTCTGTGGCCACATGGTTAGGGACGGAGACACCCTCCCTGACCATCGACCGTCTTGTTCGGGAGAAAATGGAGCAGCTCGGCCTCGAGCGCGATGGCGCATCGGAAGATGTCGTCGCGCACGAAGCCGTGAGCGGAACTCCCGACAATGGAGTTATGGAGTTTCGTTCCGCACCTGGCCTCTCGTTCACACGGTTGCTCGACGCCTCAGTTGGCGGTCAAGCACTTGCGAAGGCGAACTGGTCAGGTGTGCTGCTGAAGGTAATTGCTGCAACCAAGAAGAAAAGTGGGATGGATGCGAAAGCACTCAGCCAAGAACTTCAGGTTCCTTCAAAGCCGCATGAGTACGGCTCTGAAGGCTACAAGTACCAAGCTGAACTTGGCATCTCGATCCAAGGACAGTCCGCACAGGATGCTTGGAAGGAAATCCACCGCCTCGCGGAGAAGCACAGCGTACCTGTCGAAGTGCGCTTTCAATGGCGCGAGAACGAGAAGGCTCAGTATCCGGGTAGGATCGGAGTCCTCCGCGCAGGAAAGTGAACTGGCACATTGTCTAGCCAGCCGCGCACGTGACTGGCTAGACAGTTTTTCAGTCAAACCGAACCACCTCGGCCTTTGAGGAATAAGAAAGCGGCATCGACCGGCAATAGGTACATAGTAGCCATGAAATTTGTTTATGTAGATGAAACCGGTGATCAGGCCCAGTCTGATATCTTCGTTCTGGCTGCCGTCGAAATCGACGCCATCCGTCTCAACAAATACAGTCGCATTTTTTCGGAAATGATCGACGAGGTGTTTGCGAAGCATCCTGGAAAACCACAAGATCTGAAGACACAAAGGTTCCATCGTGGTGCTGGCGGGTGGAATAAGATCTCCGGGGAAGATCGTAAGGCTTTCATGCACGCTGTGGTGGACGAGATCGCCACCAGTTCAAAAGTTTACGCATCTGCAATGTCCTTTGAAAAGTTCAAGGCGACCGATCACAAGGCGTTTGGTTATCCTGATGTTTCACATAGCTACTGGATCGCCAACGCGATGTTCGTCCTTTCACATGTGCAACGCGAACACTGTGACGATCCCAAAAACAAGGGTAACTGCGTGATCGTTGTAGATGACAACAAGGTTGAGCATGCCAACATGGCAGAGCTCATCTTCCAGCCTGACCCTTGGTTCGATGATTTAGCCTTCAAAGCCGCGTTCCTGAAAGCCAAGAAGCGTCCGAAGAGCTGGGAGACACGCCGCTTCGATCAAATCGTCAACACGCCCTTTGCGATCAAGTCAGAGCATGCATCGACTATTCTTGTGGCCGATCTGGCCGCATTTGTTCTGCGCCGATACATCGAACTCAAGACGGATGATGAGGCCTTCAAGGGTGAAAGGGGTTTCTTCGAAGCCTTGTTTGCCAAACTAAAGCCAGTCATCAAGCCTCACAAAAACTTGCAGAAAAAGACCCAGGCCTATGGGTACTACCAATCCTTGCAGCCAGATGGCTGGGATTTTGCGCTGTAACTAGTAAATCCGACATAGCCGCGCAAACAGGACAAAAGTGCCTATCCCGGCTTCTGATCGAACAGGATCACCCTCCCGTCGCCATCGTCCGGATCGTTGACCAGGACAAACGGCACATCCGCCCCGTCCTTCTCATAGAGACAGCGATACTTCATCTTGCCGTCGAGCGGATCGCGCACCTGGTCATAGCGGTAGCTGTACGGAATGCGCTTCTCGATCCAACCTTCGACACCTGCGGGCGTCACAAGCGATAGTGGTTTGCCGTCCAGCAAGATCGTCTTGCCCACGTTGAATACTTCATACATCCGATCCGTCTCCTCTGTCGTTTCACCGAGCTGCGCTACAGGCTGTGGCCTTCGCCACGATCCCTGTCCCGCGTGTTTTCGTTCTCGTCGTCACCGCGTTCCTGTTCGCGCTCGTCCTCGATCTCCAGCTTTTCGCGCGGCTTGTTCAGCACGTCCTTCAGACGCTCGTTGACGGATGGCTTGCGCGCCTCGCGCCCGGCGTCCTCGCCCAGATCATACTCGCTGTGACCATCAAGCTTGTGAACCGCCGACTGGCCATCGCGACCGGCGTCTTTCTCCATGATTTCTTTCAGCCGCTCCCGTGCATAATTGCGGCCTTCCGGCTTCGGCGTGTCGTCCTGGTCCCGTGACCGGCCCACGACACGCGCCAGCCGCTCCCGGAAGTCATCCGGGTTTCGCTCGCGGTCGCGATCTTTCGCGGTCGCAGCCCTGAGTGCTGCCAGACCGGCAGACACACGGCCCTGCCCGGCCTCGCGCTCGACCCCATAAGTCTCACGCGCGATGTCCAGGCGTTCGCGCATTTCGCGGAACGCGGCGCGGGCCTGGCGAGCGGCATGCACCACGGCTCCGCGTTCGGTGACAGGTTTGTATTCCCGTCCCTGGCGCTCGGCCATCGCCTTCGCCCTGCGTTCCATGGAATTGGCCGCTGGCCCCAGCTTCAGCTCCGGGTCGCGGTCAAGCTCCTCGGCGGAGAGTTGATCACCCCGCTCCAGCGCCGCCTCGCGCTGCGCTTCGAGCGATCGGTGATCGACGCGCTCCACCTCCCCTGCCCGCTCCAGCGCGCGGTTCTGTAGATCGGCCCAGAGGCCGCGCATCTGCTCGATCTCGACGCCGCCGGTCTTCGCGGAATCGAGTACGCGCGTCTTGGCCGTGAAGCCCTCGGCTTCCAGCTTGCGGGTGGAGGTCAAAACATGGGCATGGTGGTTGCGCTGATCGCCCTCGCGGTGCGGCGCATGGATCGCCACATCGACGGCCACGCCGTAGCGGCTGACCAGTTCCTGGGCGAAGTCGCGGGTGATCTGTGAGCGGTCCTCGGCGCTGATCTCGGACGGCAAGGCCAGCTCCCACTCGCGGGCAGTGACGGAGTTGCGGCGGGTCTCGCTGGCCTCGACCTCGTTCCACAGACGAGACCGATCCGTCGCCCAGTCCGGGGCGTCCTTCGGGGTCAGAATGAAGGTCTCCTCGATGCCCCGCTTGCGGGTGTAATCGTGGACACGGCCTTCACGCTGGCACTCAATACGCTCCCCGACACGGTAGGCCGCGGCTGCCGTGGCAGAGCGCCCGGCGCTGCGTTTGATCGTCTTCACGGAGAGGTGGTAGCTGGCCATTGCCCTACCCTCGCCGTCGAAGCGAACGATCATCGCGCGCGCTGCTGCTGACCCCGGCCCATGCCCCAACATGGTCCACCGGGTCAGCCGTCTTTTGCATGAAGAACCGCGCCTCGCCCCGGCGCGGTACGAGTGGAAAAGACAGCCCGCCCGAAGCGAGCCTTTGGCTTTCTGAGGCGCGGGCTTGCCAGTGATGTGCCCCCAGATCCCCAGCCTCATGGGGGGCGGGATAT
>NZ_JBXWSF010000136.1:0-5341 GCF_059613285.1 Ruegeria sp. BHSB058
ATCGTGGCGGCCCGATTTGGCAAGTGTATTCTGGAATTGGGCGGCAACAACGCCATGATTGTCGGCCCATCGGCGGATCTTGAGATGGCGGTACGTGCGATCGTGTTCTCGGCCGTCGGGACCGCCGGGCAACGTTGCACCAGCTTGCGCCGCCTGATCGTGCATGATTCGATCAAAGAAGACTTGGTGGTTCGGTTGAAAAAAGCCTATGCTGGCTTGCCCATCGGCAATCCGTTGGACGAAGGTACTCTGGTCGGCCCACTTGTCGATGAGGCCTCAGCCAAGGCGATGGCCACGGCACTTGACGCGGCCAAGGCAGAAGGGGGTACCGTGTTCGGTGGATCCCGCGTGACCAAAGGTGTTCCCGCAGGCGGCGTCTATGTGGAACCGGCGATTGTCGAGATGCCGGGTCAGACCGAAACAGTCAAAACAGAGACCTTTGCGCCGATCCTTTATGTGCTGGGGTATGAAGATTTCGCAGAGGCGCTAGAGATCCAGAACGGCGTGCCCCAGGGCTTGTCATCTTGCGTATTCACTCTGAACATGCGCGAGGCGGAGCAATTTCTGTCGGCGGCGGGCTCTGATTGCGGTATCGCCAACGTCAATATAGGTCCTTCCGGTGCCGAGATCGGTGGCGCTTTCGGTGGCGAGAAAGAAACCGGCGGCGGTCGTGAAAGTGGCTCGGATGCTTGGAAATCCTACATGCGTCGACAGACCAACACGGTGAACTATTCCGCGGAGTTGCCGCTGGCACAGGGCGTTAAATTCGACATCTGATCATCGCCTAACTCGAAACGATCCGCCCCGACAAGCCGTCGGTGCGGATTTTCTTTTTTGTTCGTGATAACTGTCTGTCAACAGATAGTTGACTAGCCTTCCGGGGATCTTGAGAGTTCTTGGAATCGGCAGAATGCCATATGAAATCGCTTTACGTCCGCTTACGACTTTGTTGTTTGCCTCGGTTGGGATGATCTTCGGGGCGGCGTTCGGAAAGGCGGCAACCGATGAACGATTCACCGCAATCTGCGATTTGGCGGCGCAGCGAGCCGCGATGACAGAAGGTGTCCCGCTTGATGTGCTTCGTGCCATCACGCGGGTCGAAACCGGAAGAACGCGAAATGGCCGGCGGACGCCTTGGCCTTGGACTGTGAACCTTGAAGGTAGAGGGTTCTGGTTCGATACCGAAGCTGAAGCCAAAGCGTACGTTACCAAGGCGGTCAAAACCGGTGCGCGCAGTTTCGATGTCGGTTGTTTTCAGATCAATTATCGCTGGCACGGGCACGCGTTTCGATCAGCTGAAGCCATGTTCGATCCGCAGGAAAACGCCAGATATGCAGCTCGTTTCTTGAAGGACTTGCGTGCAGAGCTTGGTTCGTGGCGCGCGGCGGCCGGGGCATATCACTCGAGAACCGAATCGCTGGCTGCGGCCTATTCCAATCGCTTTGAAGCGACCTTGGCCGCCTTGGACGCCACCCCTGAGCCGGAGCCAACAAAAGTAGATGCCGACCCATTCACCCGCATGGCCATCCCGTTGTTCGTGATCCCCGGTTCGGGTGGTGGCGCGACCGCAATGGGGTCGTTGGTGCCGGTGTCAGACAGGCAAAAGGCCTTTATCCGAATTAACTAGGTTGCAAATGCAAAAACTCGACCCCCGTTCCCTTTTTTCCCCAACTGTATTGCTGGCGCTAGCGCTCATGGCTGTTATCGTCATGATGATCTTGCCAATGCCGGCTTGGGTGTTGGACTTGGGTCTGGCCGCTTCTTTCGCGCTGGCAATCCTGATTTTCACGCTCACACTGTTCATCGAGCGGCCGTTAGATTTTTCGTCCTTTCCGACCATTCTTCTTGCTTCGCTGATGTTGCGTCTGTCGCTGAATGTATCCTCGACCAAATTGATCATCGGGCAAGGGCATACGGGGCCAAATGCTGCTGGTGAGGTCATCGAGGGCTTTGCCCAATTCATCATGAGTGGCAGCATCTTTTTGGGTCTCGTCGTGTTTGGAGTTCTGTTGATCGTCAACTTTATGGTGATCACCAAAGGCGCCGCACGTATGGCTGAAGTTGGTGCCCGGTTTGCATTGGACGGGATGCCAGGAAAGCAGCTTGCCATCGACAGCGACATGTCAGCCGGTGCAATCGATCACAATCAGGCCAAGGAACGGCGCGAGACTGAACAACAGGAAACCACATTCTTCGGATCGCTCGACGGGGCATCAAAGTTCGTCAAGGGAGACGCTATTGCGGGCCTTCTAATAACACTCCTCAACCTCGTCATGGGATTGATAATGGGCGTCGCGGTACATGGTATGCCACTGTCCGCAGCTCTTGAAACCTATGCAATTTTGACAGTGGGCGATGGTCTCGTCTCGCAAATCCCGGCAGTGATCATTTCAATTGCATCCGCTCTGTTGTTGGCGCGTGGCGGTGCACAAGGGGCTACGGACAACGCCATCTTCTCGCAACTTGGCCGCCACCCCCCGGCACTGGCCACGGTTGGTGTTCTGATGGCCTTGTTCGCCCTGGTTCCGGGTCTACCTTTCGTGCCTTTCATGCTAGGGGCCGGGGTTCTAGGGTTTTTCGCCTTTTCGATTCAAAAAAAACGTCGGGCGGAAGCTGAGGACGCCAATCAAGTTGCCTCTTCGCAGCAGCAGCCCATGGCTCAAGCAATCGGCGATGTTCTGGAACTTGATGACGTACATCTTGAATTTGCACCCGATCTCGTTGCGATGGTTCTGGATCCTGGAACGGGGTTGGATGCCCGGATCGCCAATATGCGCATCCATGTCGCTACGGTTTTTGGTCTGATTCTGCCCGAAATCCGTCTAACCGATCAGAGCGAACTGCCGACCGGCACCTACGTCATTCGTGTACATGGGGTGGAACAGGCCCGTGGTGTTCTGAACCCGGATCTCGTTTTGGCGCTGGTGCAAGAGGGATCGGAGGTGTTGCCGGATGGCAAGGACGTAACCGAACCGGTATATGGCGCCCCCGCCCGTTGGTTGCGGCCGCAAGACCGCGAAGAAGCTGCCATGTCAGGGGCAACCATAGTGACGCCGCCAGAAATTCTTGCCACCCACTTGCTTGAAATCATAAAGAGGAATTTTGCCCGGCTACTGACCTTGAAATCTCTCCGGCGCACGCTGTTGGAAATGACGCGCCTCAGTGATCATGCCCGGGCGGAGGCTAACAGGAAGCTACTTGATGAGCTAATACCAGACAAAGTGCCGATCGACACCTTGCATGCAGTATTGCGGCTGTTGCTAGAGGAGCGTGTCTCAATCCGCAATATGCCACTAATCCTGGAAAGCATCGCCGAAGCGCGCTTGTTGACCACGCAAGCTGAATCGATCTGCGAGCATGTCCGCCAGCGGCTGGGGTTCCAATTGGTGGCAGAAATGAAGCGCGACGACGGGACGATCCCCCTGATTCAGCTTGCGCCAGATTGGGAGGACACGTTTTCCAGATATCAAATCGACGCAAACCCGTCCGGTCTGGATGTTGCCCTACCGCCGGAACTATTCAACAAACTCGCGGACGGTGTGGCTGACCGGATGATACGATCTTCGGAACAGGGCCTCTATCCGGCGTTGGTGACTTCCTCTCACCGAAGGAGATTGCTGCGGACCATCCTCCGGGCGCGGGGAGTTACCAACCCGGTACTTTCTTTCGAGGAAATCGGATTTGAAGCGCGGCCCGCATTGGTCGGTATGGTGGCTGCATGATTACGATGGTGCCGGGGATACTGCCTGAACTAGGGGATGAGATCTGGCATGTTTTCTCGGTTTTCCTGCGGGTATCTGCCGCCGTCTCGATGATGCCGGCATTTGGGGAACGAATGGTCCCTATGCGTGTCAAGTTGGGCATCGCTGTTGCTTTCTCGTTGATTGTGGCCCCTGCCGTTGAGGCCTCGTCGGGCCGATCAGATTTCGGCAGTTTGGTCGCTGTCATCTTGGTTGAGATTGCAATAGGCCTTGCTCTGGGAATTGTCCTGCGCCTGTTCGTGTTGACGCTTCAAACAGCAGGTTCAATTGCGGCGCAGGCGACATCGTTGTCACAGATCCTTGGCAACGCGGTCGCCGAGCCGGTTCCGGCAATGGGGTATCTACTAGTAATCGCAGGTCTCGCACTAGCTACAATCATGGGGCTTCACGTAAGGGCTGCCCTGTTTCTGATTGATAGCTATTCAGTGTTTCCTGTTGGGGTATTGCCCAAAGCTCCGGACCTTGCATCATGGGGAACACAACAGATATCGCAAAGCTTTTCGCGGGCACTTGGACTTGCTGCACCCTTTGTAATCACTTCGCTAACCTACAATCTGGCTTTGGGTGTCATTAACCGCGCCATGCCGCAGTTGATGGTCGCGTTCGTTGGCGCGCCTGCCCTCACTTTTGGCGGACTAATTCTTTTGTTTCTAAGCGCGCCACTAATTTTGACGGAATGGTCTGGGTCTTTGTTTGCGTTCCTATCGATACCGATTGGCAGCAATCCATGAGTGGTTCGGATGACGATACTGAAAAGTCTTTTGACCCAACGCCGCAAAAGCTTCTGAAGGCGCGTGAAAAGGGTGAAGTTGCAAAATCTACCGACATCTCGACCGTGGCAGGCTATGCTGGTCTGCTGCTTGCCCTGGCGGCTTTTGGCAAAGTATCGGTCGAACAGCTTGGCGTTCTGTTTGTGGTGCTCATTGATCAATCCGAGCTTTTGTCAGAATCGCTGGTATCTGGCTCCTTGCAGGCACCGATTGGGGGTATCCTGAGGCGTATTGCTTTGGCTGGTTCATTCTTGTTTCTGTTTCCGGCGTTGGCCGTTTTGCTGAGTATTGTCGCTCAACGGGCATTTGTTGTGGCGCCAAACAAAATCAAACCCAGGCTCTCGCGTGTCTCAGTAGTTTCCAATGCCAAAAACAAATTCGGTCGGAGTGGTTTGTTCGAGTTTATCAAGAGTTTTTTCAAATTACTTATCTACTCGGTCTGTCTGACGGTTTTCTTGCGGGTGAACTTTGTGGAAATCGTTGGGTCTAGCGTTGTTCCGGTTTGGGCCTCGTTGGTTCTAATGGCCGAGAAGCTAACGGAGTTCCTGTCCATTGTGGTGGCAGTGGCACTGCTCATTGGGGCGGTTGACTATCTTTGGCAACATGCCGAACACATCCGCAAGAACCGCATGTCTCGAAAAGAGATAATGGACGAAATGAAGGACGCCGAGGGCGATCCGCACATGAAGCAGCTGCGCCGGCAACGTGGGCAAGAGATTGCCATGAATCGGATGATGGCGGATGTTCCGACTGCAGATGTGGTGATCGTCAACCCAACTCATTTTGCGGTTGCGCTGAAGTGGTCACGTA
>NZ_JBXWSF010000137.1:0-5284 GCF_059613285.1 Ruegeria sp. BHSB058
GGCACGCGGCAGCGTTGGCATTACCGGTTTTGAAGACCTGAGGGGTCGTCGGGTGGTGCAGCGCCAACACAACGCTGCCAGCCAGCGCCTGTTCCTGTCGCAACTGGAACAACACGGCCTGAACACGAATGATCTTGCCCTGCCCCAGCACTGTGCCCGCACCGAAGAAGAATTGGCCATTGCGTTGCACGACGGCAAGGCCGAGGCCGGGTTTGGTCTGGGTGCTCTTGCGGGTCTTTATGGGCTGGATTTCGTTCCGACCCACGAGGAACGCTTTGATCTGGCGATTTGGCGGCGGGCCTTTTTCGACCCACCAATGCAAAACCTTATGGGGTTTTTGCGCTCGGACAGGTTCTCAGCACGAGCGGTGGAATTGGGCGGGTATGACCTTTGCGGTCTTGGAACAGTTCACCACAACGGGCAGTCCGGTTAGGAAGCCGCACGGCACCCTACCTATTCCGACACGGCGGTTCGCCTCGGCTCATTTCGCGTTCGGAAAGAACAGTTGCTGTCCGTCAAGCATGTAAGACGCGATAGCCGATTGACCATCGTCGCTAAGCAACCAGTCAATAAACCGTTTCCCGGCTGCAGCTTTGACTCCCGGATGCTTATTTGGATTGACCAGAATAACTCCATACTGGTTGAACAGTCGGGGATCGCCTTCGATCAGTATCTCAAGGTTCCCCTTATTACCAAATGCGATCCATGTGGCGCGGTCGGTCAAAGAATAGGCATCCATTCCGGCTGCTATGTTTAGTGTTGCGCCCATGCCGGACCCTGTTTCGCGATACCAATCCCCCGAGGCCGCACCAACGTCTATTCCTGCGTTCGCCCAATGTCGCAATTCGGCCTTGTGCGTTCCGCTGTCATCCCCACGCGAAGCGAAAGGGGCTTTAGCCCAGGCAATGGCTCTCAAAGCGGCGACGATATCATTGCCACCTTTAATCCGGGCCGGGTCTTTTTTCGGACCGACCAGCACAAAATCGTTGTACATCACGTCAAAACGTTCAACCCCCCAACCGTCAGAAACGAATTTCTCCTCGGCCTGCCTGGCATGCACCAGCAAGACATCACCGTCGCCATTGGTCGCGTTCTTGATTGCCTGCCCGGTGCCGACCGCAACCACGCGAACTTCGATACCGGTTTCAGCTTCAAATCCCGGCAAGATAAAGTCCAGCAGTCCTGAGTTCTGCGTCGACGTCGTCGATTGCAAGACAATGAAGGCGTCCTCGGCCTGTGCCGATCCGGCGGCCAAAGCAAGTGCAATCGCACTTGCCCGGAACCATGCTCCAAACATGTGTTTCTCCATAATTGAACTACGTCACCAAGCCCCCGGCGAGATAGCAGCGTGCCGCATCGGTTTTCGGGGTATCAAGTATCTGTTTGGCGACACCATGTTCGACAACACGACCGCCTTGCATCATCACGATATCTGCCGCCAGTCGGCGCGCCTGACCGATATCATGCGTCACCATTACGATTCGCACACCGTGTGCCGAAGCGTCCAAAATCATTCGTTCGATCGCTTGGGTTGCAGCTGGGTCCAGAGCGCTCGTGGGCTCATCAAGCAAAAGGATATCCGGGACCGTCGCGAGCGCCCGCAGAATTGCAAGGCGCTGAGCCTCACCACCCGACAATGAACGAGCCGATTGCCGAGCCTTGGCTAGCAAACCGCCTTCGGTCAGCAACTCAGCAATTCTTTGACGTCGCACATTGCGCGGCAATCTTTGGCGCTTCAAAACAAAATCCAGATTGGCGGCAACCGAACGGCGCAACAGTACAGGTTTCTGAAACACCATCGCTTGCCGCGACTTTTGTTCGCTATTGAGTACAGTTCCGTCCTGTATGACCTTTCCAGCGTCTGGAAAAATCAATCCGTGCAAGCATCGTAGCAACAGGCTTTTGCCGGCACCATTCGGGCCAAGAATGAGCGTTGGGCCCGGACCTTCAAGCAGAAGATGTGGCACGTCCAGCAAGATACGGTCGTTGCGTCTGATGCGCAGGCCTCGCGCCTCAAACCCTCGCATCGCTTCCACGCTGAGATCACGCATGGCGCAATCCCTCCCGTTCCGATCTAAGCGTCAGAGCACTGACAAATGCGTTCACGGCAACGGCGGTAGCGATCAAGATCGTGCCCAAGGCCAAGGCAAGCGAAAGATTGCCCTTTGATGTCTCCAGAGCGATTGTGGTGGTCATTACCCGAGTGACGTGGTTGATGTTGCCGCCTACGATTATGACGGCACCAACTTCGGCAATTGCGCGCCCGAAACCGGCCAACAACGCCGTCGCCAGCGCCAAGCGGGCGTCCCACAGGAGGACCGGGACCGAGGCAAGGCGCGAGACCCCTAGGGAAAGCAGTTGTTCGGCATATTCCTCGGCCAGCGTTTCCACAACCTGACGGGTCAAGGCGGCGACAATGGGTGTCACAAGCACCACTTGCGCGATGATCATCGCCGTTGGCGTATAAAGCAATTGTAGTACACCAAACGGTCCCGAACGCGACAACATCAGATAAACCAGTAGCCCGACAACAACTGGTGGTAGGCCCATTAAGGCATTAATCAGAACGATCACAGCACGTCGTCCGGGAAAACGACCAACGGCCAAAGCCGCCCCCAAAGGCATGCCGATGAGCGCGGAAATCAGCACAGCCATTATTGAGACACGTAATGACAACAGAACAATCGCCCAAAGCTCGGCATTGCCCTGAAATATCAGGGTTATGGCCACCTGCAGTTCTGCCGCAAAATTCTGCATTATTTTCCGTCACACCAAGATAATGCCTAAATCACCGAGATTTACAAAACAACTTAACGCGGCGACGGTAAATCTCCAGCACCAAAACCGACAAGATACCAAAAAAACGCGGCCCCTCTAGGGGCCGCGTCGGTTGCTTGTATACAATTCGAGCAGGAAGGTGGTCGACTTAATTCAAGGCGCCATCAGTGATCTGATGCGTCCAGGCGCCATCCGGCGCCGCAGTGATCACCGGGTCAGAACCACCAGCGAGCAGAGTACTCACCGTGCGTTCATAGTCGGCAGGATCTAGCGCGCCGTTGGACCCGGCGGTCAGCTTGGCGATTTCACCCATCATACGCTTCTGGTGCTTTTCGGTTTGCGCCCCGGTTTCGTCATTGTCGAGCACGATCAATGCGGCCTCGTCAGGATTCTCTTCGGCGTATTTCCAGCCTTTCATCGAGGCACGCACGAAACGAGTCATCTTGTCGACAAATGCCGAGTCGCCCAAATTTTCCTCAAGGACATAAAGCCCGTCTTCAAGCGTCGCAACGCCCTGATCTTCGTATTTGAACGTCACCAGTTCCTCGGGGCTGACACCAGCATCAATCACTTGCCAGTACTCATTGTAGGTCATCGTGCTGATGCAATCCGCCTGACGCTGCAAGAGCGGATCCACGTTGAAACCTTGTTTGAGTACTTCGACGCCACTGTCACCCTTGCCGCCTGTATCGATGCCCAACTGACTCATCCAGCTCATGAACGGGAACTCGTTGCCAAAGAACCAGACACCTAGCGTGCGGTTCTTGAGGTCATCAGGCGAGGCTATGCCCGCATCCTTCCAACAGGTCAACATCATACCGGAGCTTTTGAACGGCTGCGCGATATTGACAAGTGGCAGGCCTTTTTCACGTGCAGCCAGCGCTGCGGGCATCCATTCGACCGTAACATCTGCACCGCCCCCAGCGATCACTTGCGTCGGAGCGATGTCCGGACCACCAGGTAATATGGTGACTTCCAGACCTTCTTCATCGTAAAACCCCTTGTCCTTGGCCACATAATAGCCCGCGAACTGGGCCTGGGTAACCCATTTCAACTGCAACGTAACTTCGTCGGCCGCCAAAGCGCCTGAGGCAGCAAAGCCCAGGGATAGGGCCAACCCTGTGATCGTTTTTCTCATGTCTTACTCTCCTTGTTGATTTCAATGTCCTCTTTCAGAGGATCTGCTGTTCCTGTAGTTCATCTTCTGCGCTGCGAAGGATGCCAAAAGGTAACCGTCCGCTCAATCAACACCACGATACTGTAAAAAGCCGTTCCCGCTAGTGCCGCAACCGCGATCTCGGCCCAAACGAGGTCGATGGACAGGCTTCCGACACCCGTTGATATGCGAAATCCCATGCCCCGGGTCGGCGAACCGAAATACTCTGCTACTATTGCCCCGATCAGGGCCAGGGTGGTGGCGATTTTCAATCCGTTGAACACGAATGGCATTGCGGCTGGCAAGCGAAGCTTTAGCAAGGTTTGCCAATATCCGGCCGCATAGGTGCGCATCAGGTCCCGCTGCATCGCATCGGTTTCGCGCAATCCCTGCACTGTGTTGACCAGTATTGGAAAAAACACCATCACCACCACGACCGCAGCCTTCGATTGCCAATCGAATCCAAACCAACTGACCAGTATTGGGGCAATACCCACAATTGGCAAAGCGGCAACGAAATTGCCGATGGGCAACAGACCCCGCGTCAAGAACGATGATCTGTCGATGAAAATCGCGGTTGCCAATGCCGCTGCTCCGCCGATGAGAAATCCGGTCATCGCCCCCTTGAACACAGTTTGCTGGAAATCTTCCCACAATGTGGCCGTAGAGGCAGCAAAGGTCTGCGCGACAGCTGACGGCGCTGGCAGAATGACTGGAGAAACCTGCAGCCCCCTTACAATACCTTCCCACAGAATCAGAAGCGTCACCCCAAACAGGACTGGAACGAATATTCGCGCCGAGCGGGTATCGCGCAATTGAGAACGGGCGAGCCAAGAATTCAGCGCCCAAGCACCGAGCCAGAACAACAGGGCGAACATTAGCCAGTTCATGCTTCCATCCCCATCCGCTTGAGCGCTGCCCGCTGCAACACATCCAAAAGCGTCACGAGGATACCTGCCAAAATTGCTGCAGCGAGCAGCGCCGCCCAGATCGCCAGTGGCGTTCCGAATTGATCCCCGATCAGAATGCGTGCCCCCAACCCCGAGATTGCACCAGTCGGCAGTTCCCCTACAATAGTTCCCACAAGAGAAGCCGCGACACCAATCTTGAGAGAAGTAAACAGATACGGAACAGAACTGGGAAGGCGAAGTTTAATAAATGCGTCTAACCCACTGGCATTATAGGTTTTCAACAGATCCAGCTGTGAATGGGCCGGCGCACGCAGCCCTTTTACCATCCCTACAAGAACCGGAAAATAACACAGGTAGGCTGAAATAATCGCCTTGGGAACTCCTCGCCCTTCAATTCCAAGTTGCGAACTAAGCACGATGATCATCGGTGCCAGCGCCA
>NZ_JBXWSF010000138.1:0-4867 GCF_059613285.1 Ruegeria sp. BHSB058
ACGCACGGCGGCAACGGCGGACGGCGTGCGAATCTGAACGCCGTTTCCGTCCTGAGATGAGAACAGGAACCCGGCTAGCCCGTCGATCAGCCGAAATCCCAACGGTTTCGTGCCCCCCTCCAGAAGGCCAAGCACATCGACCTCGCTTTCGGGGCCGACAACGACATCAAGCCCGCCGAAACAGCGCAGGGTGACACGGGCTCCGGCCTCGGTGCGCAATTTGGCATTGCGACCCAACCCAAGGCCCGTCACCGCGGCCTGTACGCCTGCACCGCGGGCAGAGACCTCCGCACCCCCTTCCACACGGGTAACAACACACGCGCCGGGCGTCTGGGCACCGGCGGGAAGGGCCAGCCCGATCCAGAGGCTTGCGAATAAGGTTCGCAGCAGGTTCCGACAAGTCATTGTGGCCTCTCTGCGCAGGGGAACCCATTCAGGATGAACGGTCGCCAGCCATAGGTCAACAACCAGAACGTTTCACCCGCCCAAGGCCTGCGGGCGTGAAGGGACTAGGCCTGCAAAGCTGACGGCGACATCTCTGATTTTTCCAGAACCACAAAAGTCATCATACCAAATGGGGGCAGGGGCGTTTGTTCTTCGAGGGTCAATGCCGCCTCTTTCAGCACGGTTTCGATCTCGAAATCGGAATGCCAGCCGATCGTGTTGGCAAGCGGCGCAATTGCCTTTTCAAGCGATGCAAGCAAACCCTGCTCTCTTTGGAAATGATTGGTGATAACCACTTTTCCGCCCGGTTTACAGACCCGCGCGATTTCCGCCATCACTCTTTCCGGTTCCGGAACGACGGAAAGCACATGCATCGCCACAACCGTGTCGAAGTGGTTGTCGGGGAAATCGAGTGTCCGGGCATCCATCTGACGCAGCTCTGCGACATTGGTCAGTCGCATGGCGCTTACTTTTTTCCGGGCTTTCTTCAGCATGTCCTCGCTGAAATCTATACCGATCACCTGAAGCTCGGGAGCATAGTGTTCCAGCGAAAGGCCGGTACCCACCCCAACCTCCAGAACCGACCCGGAGCGGCCGTTTACATACTCGGTCGCGCGCCGCCGTCCGGCATTGGTGATGACACCGAATGTCTTGTCGTAAACCGGTGCCCAGCGCGCATAAGAGGATTGCACAGCTTGAATATCCATTTCAAATTCCCTGATGGTTTGAATGTTTTTCACTTCCGAACCACGCTTTGGCAACCATCACCACATATCCCACACACAGCGCGATCAAAGTGATCCAGGCAAAGGTCAGCAGCGCAGACCCTGCAATAGCGATGCCGATCAGAAAATACTTCACGTTCCCGCGGGAGATTCGGGTGGTCTTGAATGACCAGGTCGGAATGCGGCTGATCAGCAGCAGTCCGATAAACACCATATAAATGCAGATCAGATAGCCGGGCAGCACCGGCCTGTCAGCAAAGGCAAAAGAGAGGTACATGGGCAGCATGACCAAAAGCGCCCCTGCCGGTGATGGCACTCCTTCGAAATAGGCTTTGTCGTGGTCGCAGGTCTCGGACTTGCTGGTCACATTGAAGCGCGCCAGACGCATGACACAACACACCGCAAAGAACAGAACGGCGATCCAGGCCAGACTTCGGATATCCTGCAAAGCCCAGAAATATAGGATAAGCGGCGGCGCCACCCCGAAGTTCAGGAAATCCGCAAGCGAATCCAGCTCGGCACCCAGCTTGCTGCCACCGTTGACCAGGCGGGCGATGCGCCCGTCCAGCCCATCCAGAACACAGGCCGCGATAACCAGCTGTACCGAAAGCACGTAATTGCCCTGTACGCCGAACCTGATTGCCGACAAGCCTGCACAAATGGCCAGAATGGTCAGCGCGTTCGGCAGCAAATGGATCAGCGCAAACCCGGTCTCATCATGTTTGGAAGGTTCTGTCACTGATCCAGCCGCCTATTGTTCATCCGGCGCGCTCAATTCGGCAAGAACGGTTTCTCCGGCGATCATCGTTTGCCCCACGCGCACCAGCGGATCCACATCATCAGGCAGATAGACATCCAGCCGGGACCCAAACCGGATCAGGCCAAACCGCTCACCGGTTTGCATCGCGTCACCTGGATTTACAAAGCATACGATCCGACGGGCCACAAGGCCCGCGATCTGGACAACCGCCAGGTCCTGACCGTTCCGCATGCGGATACGCAGACTGTTGCGTTCGTTATCGGCGCTGGCCTTGTCCAGCGACGCGTTGAAAAACTTGCCGGGGCGATAGGCGACAGCGACGATTTCGCCGTCGATGGGTGTTCGGTTCACATGGCAATTGAACACGCTCATGAAAACGCTGACACGCGTCAGGGGCATGTCGGGCATACCCAGTTCCTTTGGCGGCACCGCCTTTTCGATCAGCGAAACCACGCCGTCTGCCGGGCTGACAACCAATCCTTCACCCAACGGCGGCACGCGTTCGGGATCGCGAAAAAAGTAGTAACACCAGACCGTCAGGCCGACACCGATCCAGCCCAGGACGTCGGACAGGAAAAACAGGCCGACAGTTATCGCCGCAAAGATCGCGACAAACCGGATGCCTTCGGGATGCATCGGCTTGATGAACGTGTCACGCATTCGCATCGCGGTCTTTCCCTCAGCTCATTTGTCGGGACCTTCATAGGTAGATTGGCCCCGAACGCAAGAGAGGTCGATATGACACGGTGTGTTCGACACTGGCTTTCGACTACGCCCGATCAGAAATCCTTGAGCAGCCGGGTGGTTTCCGGGTCCAGAAACCCGGCAACGGTCGCCTCGGTTTCCAGCTCCAGTGCCCGGTAAATTCCGCCCGCTGTTGCCTGATTCAAGACACGTTTCATTGCACGTGTGGAAAGCTGAGGCAGGGCAGCCAGTTGTTTCGCGACCGCTTCCGCCTCGGCCAGCAGACCGTCATCAGGCACGACCTTCCACGCAACGCCGATTTCCTTGAGTTCGGCCGCCGCGTAACGCTGTCCCAGAAACAGCATCTCGCGCGCTTTTACCGGCCCGACAAGCGCAGGCAGAATCGAGGTCACGGCACCGGTCACAAACAGGTTGAGCGACACCTCGGGAAAAAACCCCCGCGCGCTTTCCGCCCAGATCGGAAAGTCGCAATTGATCGCCCATTCAAAGCCCCCCCGACGGCCCAGCCGTTGATGGCGCCGACAACCGGCTTGGCGCCAAGCACGATTGCCACGGTCGCGCGCTGTATGGCATCCACAACTGCGCGCGCTTCTTCCTCGGTCTCCGGATGCACATGTTCGTGCCGGTCATCGCCCGCGCAAAACGCCCTTCCCTCGCCGGTGAAAATGATCGCCCGTGTCGCGGGGTCGCGGTTCGCATCGTCGAACGCCAGCGTGACTTCATCGATCAAAAGGCGATTCATCGCGTTCATTGCATGCGGTCTGTTCAGGGAAATCGTGCGCACACCATCTGCGGTCAAATCCGAGCGGATGGTTTCATAGGTGAAAGTTGTCATTCATGGCTCCTTATGACCCGCCTTGTTTTTCCTTCGGTTCGCGGAAACGTCGCGTAGGGTAGAATTCTCACCCGTATCGTCACCCCGAGCTTTTTCTTGAACCTCTCCGCGATCCGCCGCGCTAGGGTTCCGTCATCCCGACCGTCGGCTGCCAACTCGACATGCACGGGCAAGACGTCATAAGGCGGCGGAACATCCAGCATGATCCGATAATCACCCGACAGTTCGTCGAATCCGGTGATGACGGCTGCGACCATGGACGGGAACATGTTCAGCCCCCGGACCACCACCATGTCGTCGGAACGGCCAATCACCCGGAACCGAAAGCCGGTGCAGCCGCACCGGCACGGGTCCGTATTGTCAATGCGGATGATATCGCCGGTCCGAAAGCGCACCAGGGGTTGGCATTCACGGCTGAGATGGGTGAGAACCAGTTCTCCTTCGTTGCCAGAGAGCATTTCCCTGGGTTCCCCGTTGTCAGGGTCGATCAGTTCGGCATGCAGGACATCATGCGCCACGAAATGCAATGAGGTGTCATGAGAGCATTCAGAGGCGAAATTGCAAAACACGTCAGAGACGCCGTAATTCGCGTTTCTTGGCTGCAAACCCCAGATATTGCTTAGGCGCCGGCGAAATTCCGGATCGTCAATGCCGGGCTCGCCGCCAAACAGCCCGAGTTTCAGGCCAAGATCACCAGGCTTCAAGGACGGAAACTTGTCGGCAATCACGCGCTCCAAAACAGCGGGATAAGACGGGGTGCACGAGATGGCAGTGATCCCGGTTTCCAATATGGTGTTGATCAGCAGTTCGGTCGATCCAACACCGAAAGGAACGACCGTTGCGCCCGTGCGCTCCAGCGTCAGATGGTCGGTCAGTCCTCCCATCCACATCTGATAGTTCAGGCAGTGAACAACGGTTATCCCCGGCTTCAGCCCGGCAAGGGACTGCGCGCGACCTCCAACGATTTCCGTTGTTTCGCAATCTCTTGCGCTCATGGCAAGGTTCATGGCCTGTCCGGTCGTGCCGGATGTACGATGCAGTCTGGCGACTTTCTCCGCCGGGGCAGCAAGGTAATCCCCGAACGGGGGCGATGCCGGTTGCGCCAGTCTCAGCCCCGCCTTGTCCGAGAACGGCAGCTCCGGAAGATCTTCCAGTCGTTTAGGAGGGCGCTTGCCGTTCCAAATCCGTTGATAGAAAGCCGAGTTTCTTGCGACATAGTCGCTTTGTCGTTCCCACGATTCCTGCCTGTGCAGTGATAACTCATTGAGGGGCACCAAGTGCCCGTCGTGCAGCAAGCTCATTCGCCCATGCCTTTCGTCCAAAGCGTTGTAAGAGTGTCGACAACGGTGTCCGGGTCTTTCGAGATCGACCCCACCCAGGGATCTTTGGTTACGAACA
>NZ_JBXWSF010000139.1:0-4441 GCF_059613285.1 Ruegeria sp. BHSB058
CGCCGCCGCCCGTTGCTTCGGAAAGAACCGCCACACGTTGCGGGGTTTGTCCAAGTACCGGAGAACCGGAGTCTGCTGCGCTTATCGCCATTTGCATCCACTCCTGCGGTTGCGATCCCGCAGCCTTGGCAACTCCGATGCCCTCACGCAGTTGATGGCTGACAATTTCGGCATAGCCCTTTTGCCCCGCCGCCACGAGCAACACCGCCGACGCCAACGCCATTTCAGCATCGTCCGTACGATATCCGACACCCAAACATACCTTTCCGCCGGATGCGAGTTGATCGACCGAGTTTCCCGATTGAGTCAAAACTGCCGAAGCGTCCGCAATGACTTGATCAGGGGATTGCGAATCTATTCCGACAATTTTCGGCGCTATCGCATCGGTTAGCTGCTGGCATTGCGCCTCAATCTGGGGTGCCGTCATATTGGGGATGGCCTCTTCCAGCTTTGACGCATCGGCAATGGCCTGAATCCGCGCTTGGCAAAACTGCTCGTTCAAAGCAAGTTCCGTATTGCTGACCGCTCCGGGCTGCGTTGCACCGCCATTTGACGCGGTCTGAATACTTATGTCATTGCACAGCTCGTTCGCTGATTTTCCGCCTGGTGCAAAGCCGAAAGTTGGCAGTTGGCCGCCCGTATCGGCGCGTGCGGCCACTGTTTCACCGCCCAGAACAGGTGCTGCGATCGGCTGCGGAGCCTGTGCTTGCGGTACTGCGGCCAATTGCGGTTGGGTGGCTGTCTGTGGCGTTGCTATGCCAAGCTGTTCGTTGCGATAGCTGCGCAACAGACCTGCAGTTCCTTGGCTGGCCACAATCTGGTTGTAGGGTGCGACATGCGCGCTGGAAAGCGCCCTATTGTATGACGACAGCAGAAAATTCTGCTCGTAGTCGTCCAGATAGCCGTCGATATTGTAGCCCATGTCGGCCTGATATTGGGAAATCCCGGCACGGCTGCGTCGGCCAAGTTGGCCGTCAACAACGCCGACATTGTAACCGAAATAGTTCAGCGCGGTCTGAACTTCTCGATTTTGCTGGCGCTGTGCAGAGGAAACGCCCGAAGACGAATAGGTCGAGCGACTTGCCTGCTGTTGTTTTCGTTGCTTGCTCTTGTGCACTTCGTTGACCACCAAGCCACCGAGCAGCGCTCCGCCCAAGAATGCGGCCGCTTCATCAGATTGGGCCTGGCGTGCCGGAACCAAAGCGACACTGGCAACCATCGCTGTGGCGCATAGATACTTTGAAAACATGACTATAACCTCGCTTTTCGCCGGGCCACCAAAGGGGTTTCGCGCCCGGTTTCGCTGAATACGCTTCATTATAGCACAAGCCGAGCATTCCCCATATTATTTGTCAAGAAAGCCTCAACCCATCAGATAAAGTTGGGCGAAAAGGCGCACAGTGGTCTGGCCGTTTTATCACCGGAGAACTAGCTCATCAACGCTCCGACAGCCTCGCCAGCGGCTCCGCCAAATCAGCAGAAAAAAACCGATGATGTGCCCGCCCTCCGCGTTTGGCGGCGTATAGCGCCAAATCGGCGGCGTGTAGCAACAGATCGGGGTCAGGCCTTTCGAATTGCAGGGAAATCACCGTACCGATGCTTGCGGATATCCTGCAAATACGCTCGCCGAAAGGTAGCGGTTTTTCCAGTTGTGCAATTAGTCTCTTGGCTATGGCTTCAAGCCGGACCCGATCCACCAGCTCCCTAAAGATCAGAACAAACTCGTCACCTCCAATTCGAGCAACCGTGTCTTCCGCCCGTGTTTCTTCGACCATAATCCTCGCAACATTTTGAAGAACGTGGTCGCCGGCAGCGTGTCCCAATGTGTCGTTGATTGCCTTGAAGAAATCCAGATCAAGATGCATTAGTGAAAACGGTGTCGCCGAACTTTGGTATCGTTTCAGGATATGATCCATCGCTCTTCGGTTCTTCAGGCCGGTCAAAGTGTCCGTATACGCCTGTTCCTCTGCCGCGATTCGGGCGCCCTGAAGGCGAAGGTTGAGCGTTCTGGATGCCTCCATCGCTGCCGATTTCGCTTCGACGAGATACAGCAGCTCTATAGCCATGTCCGTGCTGGAAAAATCTGAACTGGTAAGATCATAGTCGCGAACGGCATCCGGAATCGAGATTCCAAAGGACAGGTTGACAACTGCCAACCCTGACTCCGGCAAGGGCACGATCAATCCCTTGAATACGGTCCTCGGAGCATCGTCGAACCGGAGATGCAGTTTTCCCCCGGCAACACCCAGCAATCCAGACATTGATTTCACGGATCGTGGCCTGACCAAAACGAACCGTTCAAGAAACGACTTTCCTTCAAATTTCTCGCTTGGCCGCAGCTTTTGCAGTGTCAAACCGGTGCGTAAGATTCGGCTGTCTTGATCCAAAAGAACGTACATCGGGCACAGCTTGTCCAGCAGAGCAATCAGATCTTTTTGACACATCACGACGCCCGCGCTCCCAAGACAAACTGCCGACCTTTGGAAAAAGCGGTTTCGATCAACCTTATGGAGATGATTTCACCTTTTTCGTGCTCGCCCATGTGTTGAAACACCGCCAGGACACCATAGTCATCAGCCATAGCGCGTAGCACACCGATCATTACATAGGCATATCCCGGAAGGCCGCGGTGGCAAGTCAGACGATAATCCGCCGGATCGTTTTCCCACAATTCCAAAGCCGGGAGCTCCAGATCAGAAACGGCCAACCGGACCCGATCCTCCAAATCGTCCAGAGAATGTAGAAACTCGACATAGTTGACTCCGCCAAATCGCAACAGACGCCTTAGCGCTTCGGTATTTGGGTCCGACACCAGAAATGTACCTAAATCCTCGAGGATTTCGTTCTGAGGCCGCCCAAGTTCCCGGCACATCGCCGTCAACACTCGATTTGTTAATTCATCGGGGTACACCAGCATGGCTTCGAATTCGACAAAACCCAGATTTGCCGCTTCGGCCACGTTGATCCAACGCGTTGTCCCGTAGCTATGGGTGACGAACGATTGAATCGCCTTGTTGATTAACCCGTGCATTTGTTACCTCAACTCACTGTCGAGACAACTTGCGTTGGAAAAGGTTAAGGAATCGCCAAGAACCCTACTAACCCAAAGCATTGGCACTTGATCTATTGTAGGCAACCCTGCGGCAGATCAGAAATCGGTCGGGGCGCCCCCTTCAGCCTTCCTACGGGCGACGAACTCTGCCAGTTCCTCGCGAATCGAGGCATCCATAGGCGGCGCTTCGAAACTGCCAATGATTTCCTTGAACAGGTGATGGGCACGCTCGGGCGTCCACAAACCACCCGCAGCTTCCCAGCCTTCGAAATTCTTCCAGTCGCTCAGGAACGGCTGGTAGAAAGCGGTCGCATACCGATCCTGAGTGTGCTGGATGCCAAAGAAATGCCCGTCATTTCCAACAGCTTTGATTGCATCCAAGGCAATTTCATCTGGCCCCGTCGCCATGATTTCGGGCTGCATGTAACGTTGGATTTGCTGCAGTATCTCGCAATCCATAATGAATTTTTCTGGCGATGCGATAAGGCCGCCTTCTAGCCAGCCTGCCGCATGGTAGACCATGTTCGTACCGGATTGCACCGCCGCCCATAGCGAGTTTGAGGTTTCCCACATCGCCTGTCCGTCCGGCACGTTGGCCGCACAAACGCCCGAAGACCGCATTGGTAGCTTGTAGAAGCGGGCCATTTGGCCGGTCATCTGGGTTGATCGCATGTATTCCGGCGTGCCAAAGGCAGGTGCGCCCGACTTCATGTCGACATTCGACGTGAATGTGCCAATGACACAGGGTATTCCCGGGCGCACATATTGGAACAATGCAATTGCGCACAAGGCTTCGGCCAGGGATTGTGCAACCGCGCCCGCCATTGTGACTGGGGCCATAGCTCCCGCCAAGGTGAACGGTGTGACTACGATAGCCTGACCGCGACGCGCAAGCCGCAAGCACCCGTCGATCATCGGATGGTCGTGCTTGAGCGGCGACGTGGAATTGATGTTGGTATACAAACGGGGAGACGCTTCGAATTCCTCATGGGACAGGCCGCCAGCGATACGGACCATTTCCATCACATCTTCGACCCGCTCCTTACCCAGTGAATAGGCGTGCATTACCTTGTCGCTGATCGTCAGTTTGTCATAGACCACATCGAGGTGCCGAACACTTGCATGAATGTCAACTGGTTCGACCGGATATCCTCCGGCGAAATGGATGCAGTTGAAATACTGTGTCAGTTTCAAGAGGTTTCGGCACATCTCGCGATTGCCGGGAACCTTCCGGCCAATTTCCATGTCCCAGTAATTCGGGGGGGATGAGACATTGCCAAACAGCATCGTCTTGCCACCAACCTCAATAGTTCGATCTGGATTTCGAGGTGTAATGGTGAAACGTTCCGGCGCCTTTGCGACCATTTCCATGACGAAGTCGCGTCCCAT
>NZ_JBXWSF010000140.1:0-4364 GCF_059613285.1 Ruegeria sp. BHSB058
GTCGAGCGGTTGTTCTGCGGCAACTGCGGAACCCAGATGGCCTATCGCAACGTCCGCGACCCGGTGAACATCCATCTCTACACCGCAACACTGGAGAACCCGGATGACCTGGCGCCCAGGTTCCACGTCTTTCACTCCGACCACCTGCATTGGCTGAACATCCACGACACGTTGCCCCGCTATGCCAAAACTGCCGGATGACCAGCGAATCTCTCCAGCCGCACTTTGCAGGTAAAGTGTTTGCTGATTTGCAAATCTACGTTTTTTTCCAGAATCAACGCGGGAAATAGCTTTGTTTGCAAAAATTTGCAGGCAATTTTCGGCCGGGATGCAAAGTTTTTGCGATAAACTGACGCGCCGTCATTCGCAATGCTTGCCCGACTGACCCGGCACGCCTAACACAACCGGAAAGCCGAACGTTGAGGAGGACGCCATGGCATACAGCGATGTTTACGAGAGCTGGAAGAACGACCCCGAGGCGTTCTGGATGGAAGCCGCCAAAGGGATCGACTGGGTCGAAGCCCCGTCCAAGGCGCTGTTTGACGACAACGCCCCGCTCTATGAATGGTTCTCGGATGCCAAGGTGAACACCTGCTGGAACGCGGTCGACCGCCATGTCGAGAACGGCCGCGGCGATCAGGTCGCGATCATCCACGACAGCCCGGTTTCGGGCGTCACACGGCGCATTACCTATGTCAACCTGCGCAATCGGGTGGCCCAACTGGCCGGGGCGCTGCGGGCCAAAGGCGTGGAAAAGGGCGACCGGGTCATCATCTACATGCCGATGATCCCCGAAGCGCTCGAAGCGATGCTCGCCTGCGCCCGCCTGGGGGCGGTGCATTCGGTCGTCTTCGGCGGCTTTGCCAGCAACGAACTGGCCGTTCGCATCGACGACGCCAAGCCCAAGGCGATCATCGCAGCCTCCTGTGGGATGGAGCCGGGGCGCGTCGTGCACTACAAACCGCTTCTCGACGGGGCCATCGACATGGCCAGCCACAAGCCTGACTTCTGCGTCATTTTCCAGCGCGAACAAGAAGTGGCCAAGCTGACCCCCGGGCGCGACTATAACTGGCACGGCTTCCAGTATGGCGTGGAACCTGCGGAATGCGTTCCGGTCGCGGGCAACGATCCAGCCTATATCCTGTATACCTCGGGCACCACCGGCGCGCCCAAGGGCGTGGTTCGCCCCACCGCCGGGCATCTGGTGGCGCTGAACTGGACGATGAAGAACATCTACAACGTCGATCCGGGCGATGTGTTCTGGGCCGCCTCCGACGTCGGCTGGGTCGTCGGCCACTCCTATATCTGTTACGCACCGCTGATCCACGGCAACACCACCATCGTGTTCGAGGGCAAGCCCGTGGGTACCCCAGACGCCGGAACCTTCTGGCGGGTGATTTCCGAACACAATGTGCGCAGCTTCTTCACCGCCCCCACCGCCATCCGCGCCGTCAAGCGCGAGGACCCCAAGGGCGAGATGCTTGCGAAATACGACCTGAGCTGTCTCAAGGCCCTTTATCTGGCCGGTGAACGCGCCGATCCCGACACGATCATCTGGGCGCAAAACGCGCTGAACGTGCCAGTTGTCGACCACTGGTGGCAAACCGAAACCGGCTGGGCCATTGCGGGCAACCCGCTGGGCATCGAAGAACTACCGACTAAGTTGGGCTCGCCCGCCAAGCCGATGCCGGGCTACGACGTACGGATCCTCGACGAAGGCGGCCACCCTATGAGACCCGGCGAGCTGGGCGCCATCGCGGTGAAACTGCCGCTGCCGCCGGGCACCCTCCCGACCCTTTGGAACGCCGAGGCGCGGTTCAAGAAATCCTATCTGGAGCATTTCCCCGGCTACTACGAAACCGGCGATGCGGGCATGATCGATGAGGATGGCTACCTCTACATCATGGCGCGCACCGATGACGTCATCAACGTCGCAGGCCACCGTCTGTCCACCGGCGGCATGGAAGAGGTGCTGGCGGCCCACCCCGATGTCGCAGAATGTGCGGTGATCGGAGTCAGCGATGACCTGAAAGGGCAGATGCCCGTGGGCTTCCTGTGTCTCAACAAGGGCACCGAGCGCGCGCATAGCGATGTGGTAAAGGAGGTCGTCGCACTGGTCCGCGAAAAGATCGGCCCCGTTGCCGCTTTCAAGCTGGCCGTCGTGGTGGATCGCCTGCCCAAGACCCGCTCGGGCAAGATCCTGCGGGGCACTATGGTCTCGATTGCTGATGGCAAGGAATTCAAGATGCCCGCAACCATCGACGATCCGGTCATTCTGGACGAGATCAGGTCGTCCCTGCAAACCATCGGCTATGCAAAGTAACCGGCGGCGTCAGCTTGCCGTGACCACATAGCCCTGCATCTTTGCCGCAACCTCGCCCGCACCAAAGCGGGCGCGGATTTCCTCTGTCGCGGCTTCCACGATCCGTTGCACCTTCGCTTCGCCATGCGGCGCGACTTCTCCGTACATCGGCGTCCCGCGCACATAGGCGATGGCAGGGTGCGACGGATCGGGGGCGCGGCTGATCGCGGTGATCTTTTCGATGTCGACATGGGCATAACCCGCCTTTTGCAGCTCTGAACGGATACGTTCGGGATTTCCGTGCCCATGTGGCGTGCGCGCCAGGAAATGCGGCGGCGATGCGGGCAACAGGGTCGAGGCCACCTCGGTCACGATCCGGGCAAACTCGTTATGCTCGATCCCGTCCCACACGTTGAACAGAAACCTCCCTCCGTCGCGCAGAACCCGGCGGGCCTCGGCATAGCCACGCACCCGGTCGGGAAAGAACATGATCCCGAACTGGCAACAGACCGCATCGAAACTCCGATCGTCGAACGGCAAGTCCAGCGCATCCGCCGCCTGCCACACGATCCTCAGGTCTACCCCCTGCCTGGCCTTGGCGCGCTCCAGCATGGGCGGGTTCAGGTCGGTCACGACAAACCGGGCATCATCCGGCAGCAGCGGCGCCAGCGCCCGCGTCACCACCCCGCTGCCTGCCGCAGTTTCCAGCACATCCGCGACCGGCTGGTTGACGACGCGGGCGGCCAGGTCGGCCGCATAATGCTCGAAAATCAGCGGAACAAGGTAAGTATCATAGATATCGGGGATATTTCCAACAAACGTCGTGTCATTCCGGGACATTGCACCCTCCGCAGAACAAGGCCACCTCAGCATAGCACATTTCAACGTTGCCCCGGGTGTTTTCAACGTGGCCTTGGTGTAGCCCCCCCAAGCCTTCAATCGGCCTCGTGTCGATATTGTGAAACCGGGTCGGCACCGGACCCCAAGAAACTGTGATCAATCGTTTCAGCCTGGGCGATTGCCATAGCCCGACAAGCTTTCTAGCCTCTCTCCAAAACGGAACCTAACAAAAGGATGCTGCCATGCGCGCTTTGCTTGCCGCCTTGGCCTGTTGCACCGCCCTGCCCGCAGTTGCGAGCGAAGGGCAGCGTATTCAGGTCACCGGGGAACTGATCGATACGTGGTGTTATTATTCGGGCGTCATGGGCGGCCCCGAGGCCGTGGTCGGCACAGCGCATCACACCTGCGCGCTCTGGTGTTCGGCAGGCGGTATCCCGGTGGGGATGCAGGCCGAAGACGGCACGGTCTACATGGTGCTCAAGCTGGAAAACGATGACAAGCTGGCGGGCGGCGACACCGCGCTGCGTCTGGCCTCTCACACGGTCGAGGCTGATGGTATGTTCTACGAACGTGACGGCATCAATTACCTGATCGTCGAAAAGGTTGTCAGCGACGCGGGCATCACCAACCTCAACCACGAAGATTACGGCCCGGTGCCGGGCTTTGCGATACCGGAGCCGAAGGAATGAAACGTCTTGCATTTGCGATGGCCCTGTTGGCCAGCCCCGCCCTTGCACAGGATTTTTCGGCCGAGTCCGAAGCCAAGACCTGGAACCTTTATGCCGAAAAACCTGCCCGGTTCGAGGCCAGGGTCGTTGATCTGCTTTGCGAGCTGACCGGCGACTGCCCCGCCGATTGCGGTGCGGGCAAGCGCCAGCTGGGCCTTTTGCGCAGCGCCGATGGCGTGATGGTCCTGCCGCTCAAGAACGGCCAGCCTGCCTTCAGCGGCGCCGCCGCCGATCTCGCGCCCTATTGCGGCAAGACCGTCGAGGTCGATGGGCTGATGATCGAAGACCCGGACCTGCGCGCCAAGAACGTCTATATGGTGCAGACGATCCGCGAACCCGGCGGCGAATGGCAAAAGGCCAACCAGTTCACCAAGGTCTGGGCCAAGGAGAACCCGGATGCCGAAGGCAAGGGGCCATGGTTCCGCCGCGACCCCCGGATCAAGGAGATGATCGAGACCGAAGGCTACCTCGGTCTTGGCCTGGAAACCGACGAG